>DYPM01000115.1 GCA_020719895.1 Sulfurovum sp.
ATTTTTTTGATTTTAAAAGTCTTATCTTATGCTGATTGCACTCATGCAATTTTTCTATGAATGTATTTTTGATATCTTTCATAACTCTATCCCTGTTCTGAGTGCTTCTTGCTCTATGAGTCTATTTTCATCTTTTGCCATAATTACATCCACTTTTTGTTCGCCTATATACTCATCAAGCTTTATTTGAAACTTTTTTTTTAATTCTCTTTCGTTTTGAAACTTTTTGTTGGGACAAAGGTACAAATCAATATCGCCACCTCTTTTAGTGTCATCAACACGGCTTCCAAAAAGATATATTTTGCCATCTTGAAATGTTTCTATAAAAGCTTTTTTTATAAACTCTCTCTCATCTACAGTTAATCGCATAATTGATAAAACTCTTTTGTGTTTTTAAATGTAGGTTTAGCATAAAGCAAAACTCCAATATCTTTGCTGGCTTTTCTATCAAATACAAACTCTTTTCTCATTATCTGTCACTCCTTGAGTAGGGCTAATTTTACCTTAGCGACACAAAAAGTTTACACAAGAAGATGAAGAGATCAAAATACGATTTCAAACATATAAAAATATCCCATATCCTACAGCCATTGTGAGCAACAAAACAAATACTCTTCTTGAGACAATCGCCCAAAATGCGAATGCAACGTATATCCCAACGCTATACACAGAGAGCATCTGCTCACTCACTTCACCTTGTGGCAAACGCATCAGCCACGCTAATGCAAAATCGGTCGCTTCTCCATTTCCGATAGCGTGAAGTGCGATTGTGAGGAGATAAAATGGTGCAAACAGAAGCGATAAAATGATAGAGAGCAGTTGATAGGGCGTAGTAACACCGAACAATCCATGCACGATTGGCAACATCAAAACAAACGCTCCAATGGGAATAATAAGCAGAGCAATCGTCAATTTGTCCACACTTTGAGCATATTTGAGCAGTAGAAAAATACTATGCACACCAGCAACCGAAAGCCAAAAAGCGTACGAAACCAACAAATTTGGCAAAAGTGCGAGCAAAAACATCACCACACTATAAAGAAATCCAAAATTAATCAAAGCAACGCCACTAAGCACTATCATCCAACCAATCAACACCATTCCATACGAACGAACTATCGAAGGAGGTGCATCGACAAACCACACATACCACGCCAAAAACACGATGACAACCGCTCCCACATCCAACAATGCGAATCGGTAAGGAAAATAGCGTTGTTGCAATGGAGCATACACAAGCCACAGCAGGCGATAGATCACAAGCCACAAAATCCCCAAATGAAATCCACTGAGTGCAATGATATGATTTGCACCAAGCCGTGAAATCGCATCTCTAAAACTCTGATCAATCGTCTGAGCAAAAAATATCGCATTATAAAATGAGGCAATCTTTTTGTCAGGGTGTTGTGACTCGATATGTTGAAGCACTTTATTTTTGAAAGTTTGGGAGATTTTTGTCTTTTTTTTGATACGCGACTTGAGATAAAAATTGCCCAAGTACGCCCAAAAAGAGACTTCATTTGATGGAAAAACCATAATACGTAACCGATATCCATCAAATGATTCAATGACAGGCGTAGTGGTATAAAAAATCCACCCTTCTTTGGATTGAAGCTTGAGTACGGTGTATGTTTTGTTGGATTTTTGTTTGAGATACGACTGCAATACATCCGCTTCAGTATAGTAAAACGGCTTTTGAACAAACGCAATATAGTTGCTATATGAGATTCCCAAACGCACCACAACCACCAATCCCATAATAATCGCAAATACCATAAAGCTTTTTGTATCGATAAAAAACTTTGGTTTTTCAAGCTCCATGAGGTTTCCTTTTTTATGCTGATTTCAAAAGGAACAAGTTCCTTTTGACGCAAATGTCCTAAGCGGACGGCTCTTGCGAAATTAGTTTCGCTTTTTTTCCAAAATTCCCATCTTGAGGGGTGTCCAAAGGACGGGGTGGATACAAATGAGGTTTCCTTTTTTATGCTGATTTCAAAAGGAACAAGTTCCTTTTGACGCAAATGTCCTAAGCGGACGGCTCTTGCGAAATTAGTTTCGCTTTTTTTCCAAAATTCCCATCTTGAGGGGTGTCCAAAGGACGGGGTGGATACAAATTTGTGTTATCTAAAAAATCTCTTTTTATTATTGACAAGCAAAATTTTTTTTACTATAATTCTCGTCCTTTTTGCGTTCGGGTAGCTCAGGGGTAGAGCACTTCGTTGACATCGAAGTGGTCGTAGGTTCAAATCCTATCTCGAACACCATATTTTATACTCTCTTTCTTTTTTCCTCCTCAAACAAACGTACGATATGTTCACCCACACGCAACGCATTGGCGTAAATAGTCCATGTGTAAGCGACTGAACCTCCTGTAGGCATAAAACTTGCATCAACAACATAGAGATTTTCCAAATCATGACTTTTGCAGTTTCTATCTAGTACCGATGTTTTGGGATCATCTCCAAAACGGCATCCGCCAGCGATGAGATTTTGAGGTGGCGTGGCTGAAACGGAGCTGTAGATGTTTTCTGCACCCATGGCTTCAAGAATCTTTTCGCACTTTTTAGCGATATAATTGCCGACTTTAAGATCATGCGAATGTCCTGATATGCGGAGTTTTCCTACGGGCATTCCCCATTTATCAAGATGATTTTCATCGACACTCACAAAGCAGTCGTTTGTAGGAAGCCAATCGTTAAAAACCTCAAAACGGATACTTTTACTCTCTCCAAACTGTTTGACAAGACGCTCTCCCAACGCCTTTCCCCACAAGAGTTTTTCTCCTTCGTAGCACTGTTTGACTGCACGCGAGATGATATTTTGGTGTTCAAACATAAACTCCACTGAACCGCCTTTAAATCTCCCTTCATTTTTATCATCGACAAAGTACCAATCAAGCACCGAACGGTTCAAAAACAGTCCTGTTTGCATCAGTTTGTCAAATGTGATCATCTTGAGTGTCTCTTTTTTGAGTTCTCCTTGTCCAGAACCACCAGCAGAAAAAATGAGATTTTTGCCAAGTTCTCCTGAGCTATTTGCCAAACCGTTGGGATAAAATTGATTTTTGGAGTTAAAAAGCAGACGCGAACTCTCATGTGCTTGTGCGGCGAGGACAAAAAGAGAAGCGGTAATTTTGCTCTCTTTGTTTGTGAGTGTGTCGATCACTACGGCACAAGTGACGCGATCTTGTGTGCTTTCGAGCTTTTTGACATAGCAGTTACTTATAAGCGTAAGATTTCCTGTACTAAGAGCTGGAAAAAGCAACGCCTCTCTTGAGCTACTTTTTGCTCCAGAGCTACAACCGTAGCTTCCACAAAAGTTGGAGTAGTAGCACGCGTTGCGGTGTCCTTTATTCCGTGAGAGTACAGCACGAGGTGTGATGAGAGGCACGACACCAAGCGTACTGCAACTTGCATCAAAAAGTTTTACGACTTCATTTTCATCAGTCGGAGGTTGCGGAAAATCAGCACTACTTCGCCACGGCTCAAAAGGGTGATTTTGATATTTGCCCGAAATCCCAACGACCTCTTCTACCAATGTATAATAAGGCTCCAAATCATTATATGAAATGGGCCAATCGACCACATTTGCACCTTTGATATCTCCATATTTGCTTTTAAGTCTAAAATCATCAGGATGCAAACGGTGAAACATACCGCTCATAAAGTTTGACGAACCACCTACAATATTGCCATTCCAAAAACTCCATCCCGACTCATACGTTGGTGTAGTTATCCATTTGTCATCCACTTTCTCTTCGATGATGTGATATTCATCAAAAAGCGATGGCGTAGCAATATCTCTACGACAATACGCAATCTCATCTTTACTAAACGCTTTGCGATCAATCAGTCGCCCTTTCTCCAAAACCGCCACTTTGAGTCCTGCTTTGGCCAGCATATACGCCACCGCACCACCACTCGCTCCAGAACCTACAATTGCCACATCAAAATGTTTCATATTTGGCAATACCGTGAAGTTGGGCGTGGTTCTCCACCAAAAATACCAATCGCTCTCCAGCCTGATTGATGAATATTTGAGCCATAGAGAGGATCACCAAAAAGTGCTTCCATTGTGAGTATCATGATGCGATGAAGCCAACTGCTTCCATAGTCTGTCTCTTCATAAGCACGCAATGCACGCTCTTTTTGATTCTCATCCATCGTGACAAACTTCCCATCTGTACGAGCGATAAGCTCCTTTGCTCCTTCTATGACAAAATCGCGGGTATCTCTATCAAAACTCCGATGCAAAAGCGTCTCTTTAAGAAACCCAATTGCATTCATCTCTTTGGCTGATGGGATTTTGCCTCCTTGCGGAAAAAGATGGTTTTGTACCGCTTCTATCGTAGGAATAAGAGATTCAAACAAAGAGAAAAGTTTACTCTTTTGAGTCTCTTGGATTTTTGCACCAAACAAGATCGTAAACAAGCCCGCCGAAATCAAAAAATATCGTCTATCCATTTGATTTACCTTTCTATTTTCTAATTGAGACTTCTGAACAAATAGATTGCTTCACTTTGTTCGCAATGACAAGTGCCGTCACCGCAAGGCTTTAGCCCTACGGGATTTCGCTTTGCTGTATGAAAAAGCCGTGGCAGTCCAAAATGGTATTTAATCAGAGGTTTTAATTCTTTTTGATAATAGTGTGACGATGTGGAGTTACTGTGCATACAAAAGCTACACACCCTCTGCACAATGGATTCACTATACTTCAATCGGTTCGACAATGAAACTATACAACATTAAGAATCTAAGGAAATTGACTATGTATAAAGCGATTTATTCTCAAATCACCTCAATACTCAATGAGGCGCAAAGTCTCTCTTTGCTCCTTGCACGTGGTGCGGTGGCGTATGGATTTTACACACCTGCTATCAGCAAATGGTCTGACATTGATGCGATTGCCACATGGTTTGCGTCGATGGGATATCCATTTGCAACACTCAATGCCTATGCAGCAGCGACAACAGAGATTTTGGGCGTAGTGTTACTCTCGTTGGGACTTTTTACTCGTCTAATCTCGCTTCCGCTTATTGTCGTAATGATTGTGGCGATCACTACAGTACATTTACCAAATGGGTTTGAGGCTGGGAATAACGGATTTGAAATTCCCCTTTACTATATGTTGTTTTTGATTATGTTTGCTTCATTTGGAGCTGGTAAATTGAGCTTAGATCACCTTATTTTTGGTGAAAAGCAATAACAAA
>DYPM01000116.1 GCA_020719895.1 Sulfurovum sp.
TCAAAACAATCAAAGTGGTTTTAAAACGCGACGGTGCGTACTAAATCAACATCTCTGCTATTTATACATTATCAACAAAGGAAAACAATGCAACAAAACATAGAAGACAATCAAGACAAAATTAGTTTAAATGAACTTTTTTTTATTTTAAAAAAGAGATTTTTTTTCATCACCAAAACGACAGGTATATTTGTCATTTTGTCCATACTCTATCTATTTATCGCCACACCTTGGTGGGAAGTAAGTGCTACATTAGAAATAGGTAAATACTCCACTGACAATGGAAAGGGTGAATTTAAATATTTAGAAGGGGGAACAACACTCAGCGAACGATTAAAGATAAAATATATTGATATTTACAAATACACCAAAAACCGTGATAGCAAAATAGAAAGTATTATTTTTTCAAAAGAAAATCCACAGTTTATCACGATAGTCGCTCGCGGAAAATCAAACGAACTTGCACTCAAACAACTCAACACTCTATTAGATGAAGTCAAGTTAAAACATAAAAAAATATTAGAGTCAGTTATGATTACAAAAGAGTCTGAAATAAAAGATACCAATCGAACAATCTATAGCCTAACAAACTATCAAATAAAAAATATTAAAGAGAATATCATTTTTATTGAAAATTTAGAATTGCCCACATTAGATCAAAAAATTTCAAGTTTGAGTTCAGAACTTGATAGAACAATGTCACAACAAAAAAGTGCAACTTCCAATCTTTCTGCTATCGAAAACGACTCATCGCTTTCTGCCCTAAGGCTTGCTGAGATTCAAGGATTAGAATACAGAATTTCATCCAATAAACTTAATTTGATTGACTTAAAAAAAGAAAAAGAAAATATGATTAAATCAAGACTTCCTGAACTCAAACGTGAAATTGAACGCTTAAATAGAGTTGAACTGGTCAAGCTGAATGAAACGCTAAATCTTCTGCAATCTTCTATGAAAAATAATAATTATATCGATACACAAATCATAGGAAATGTTCTCAAGCAAGACAAGCCCATCAAACCAAATTCTCTGCTTATTCTCATTTTAGCACTGTTCACTGGTACGATAGTATCAATTTTTATCGTTTTATTAACCAATAATCAGGGTCAGAGGTCAGTTTTTAACTAAAAAGTGCCACAATAAATAAAAAAGGTTTTGCCATGCCTCGAAAAAATAGAATCGAAAAAGCTGGGTTTTATCATATCGTCAATCGTGGTGTTGCAAGAGAGAGCATCTATCATGACGATGAAGACTTTGCAAGGTTTTTAGAAATTACGCAGGAGGATAGTGATGAATATCATTTTGTCATCTATTCATTTTGCTTGATGTCAAATCACTATCATCTTCTTTTGGAAACTTCATCTTCAAATCTTTCTATTGTGATGCAAAAAATAAACTCAAGATATAGTGTATTTTTCAACAATAAATACAAAAGGGTCGGACCACTGTGGCAAGGCAGGTTTAAGGCTTGGTATGTGTATGACAAATCGTATCTCAAGATGATAGTGAAATATATAGAATACAATCCTATCAAAGCAGGTATTACTCATAAAATAGGCGAGTATAAATGGGCGATGAGTTCAAAGAATGTTGAATTTTCAATGTTTAATTTTGAATTATTGGAGAATATAAATTTTAATCAAGAGCTTGATGAAAATGAGCAAAAAAAGATTGATGAGTTCTATAGTGCAAAAATAGAGATCAAAGAAGATTTGGTCATAAAAAAAGAGTTAAAAAAACTTGACTTCTATTTTCATGACCTTCAAAAAGAGGTTGCTATCGCACATGCTATCAAAGATGGATATATGGGTACGGATATCGCAGAATATTTAGGAATTACAAAAGCCTCTGTATCAAAAACATATACAAACTACAAACAAAAAATAAAATTTTACGAGCGACTTCGTGATAAAGGGCTTTTTTGGAGCCATAGCAAAGATGTGAGCTATGAAGAGTGTGGCGAAAAACTACTTATAGAGTATGTGCTCAAATATGCAGACTTTGATGATATCAAGCTTTGCTTAGAGCTTTTTGGTAAAAGAAAAGTCAAGATAGTATGGGAAGAGAAACTAAAAAGCGACAAAAGTTTCATCAAAATCAATCTTATGCTTGCAAGAGTTTTTTTTGGTATGGATGTAGAGGCTGATTATTTTAAGGAAGTAAAAAATGCAAGATTTGAAAAACTTAAATTGCTTGCTTCCTAAGACAAAAGTTCTTTTGCTTGAGATGGTGGAGAGCTGTAATTTTTTAGATAAGTATGTTTTAGTTGGTGGGAGTGCCTTGACATTACATCTTTGTCATCGCAAAAGTGAAGATTTGGATTTTTTTACTTACGAGGATAGTTTGAATTTTAAAGAGATTTTAGAATATATCAAACGATTTGAAAAAAAAAGAGATACTCAATCAAACAAATGAGCAAATAGACTTGCTCATTGATGGTGTGAAAGTAACCTTTTTCAATGCCAAATGGAGTTTCTTGAAGCCTTTTGAAAATAAGAAATTAAATATAGATAGTATTGAGCAAATAGCTACTATGAAAGTCAATGTACTTTTTTTGAGGGCAAAATATAGAGATTATTATGATTTGTATTTTTTGGCAAAAGAGAGTATGAGCTTGAAAAATATTTTTAAAGCGAGTGAGCATATAGCCGAAGGTGTCACTTATAAATTGTTTGCTGTTGCTTTATTGTATATTGAGGATATTGAAGATGACAATATTACCTATCTTGAACCAAAAGAAAAAGTATCAAAAGAACAAATCCGAGATTTTTTCCAAATGAGACTTAAATGAATAAAATAATAACTAAACTTTCGCACCTATAATCCCCCAACAAAAACAAACAACTTTTAAAAAAGTTTTATTCTCTTAGAGTAAAATTTGATTATATAAAATAGGGGCAGAAAATGAGTAGAAAAAGAACAACATTTAGTACAGAGTTTAAAACTAAAATTGTACTTGAAGTTTTAAAGGATGATAAAACAATCAAGAGAAAAGCAAGTACAAACAATGTTACACCAAAGAATATTCAGAACTGGAAAACTACTTTTTTAGCAAATGCAGAGATAGCAATGGAGCTATCAAGAGGGTTGCAAGAGTATAAACAAGAGATAGCTGAACTTAAAGCTAAAAAATGATGAGTATGCAAAAGCACTTGGCAAAGTGACAGTAGAAAGAGATTGGCTACAGGGAAAGCTAAAGAGCTTGGACTCATTAAATAAAAAAGAGCTTGTGGAGTCTAAGCTAAAAGATATATCAATCACAAGACAATGCGAATTATTGCAAATTGATAGAAGTACACTCTATTATGAGCCAATCATAAACCAAACCAAGTCATCTATCAAAAACCATATCCAAAAGATCTATGAGGAGATACCAATATATGGGTATCTCAAAGCTCATAGACAACTTTTAGAAGATGGGTTTAGCGTGAGTCCTAATACCGTGCAACAAATACCGTAAAGAGCTTGGATTAAAAGCTATATTGGCTGTTCGTGTGCCAAATACAAGTCAACCAATCAAAGAGCATCCAATACGCTCATATAAGCTAAGGGGCGTAGAGATAACAAGAGCCAATCAGGTATGGTCAACTGATATTACCTATATCCGTATCAAAAAAGGATTTATTTATCTTACGGCTATTATTGATTGGCATTCTAAAGCTGTATTGAGCTGGAGAATATCAAACACAATGGATACAGATTTAGTGATGGGTGTTTTAAATGACGCACTCCGCGACGGTGCGTATTGAACTGATATCGCTGTTTTTCCTATGTTGTCAATGAAGGTTAGCACTGTTCACTGGTGCGATAGTATCAATTTTCATAGTTTTATTAACTCACAATACCCATTCTCATAAAACGATAATGCCATAAGTACTACATGGGGCAAAAATTTGCCCCAACTTACACTCTTACTACTCTGTCTTCGTCTGCTTCAAGCTCCATCACTTTCCATGGAAGTCCTTGCGTGTTGAGTTCTTCCATAAACGCATCTGGATCCATTTGCTCCATATTGAACACACCTTTGCCACGCCATTTGCCCTCAAGCATTAGTTTTGCACCGATCATTGCAGGAATGCCTGTGGTGTAGCTCACGCCTTGACTCATCACTTCGGCGTAGCACTCTTCGTGGTCTTTAATCTGATAGATGTAGATTGTGCGTGGTTTGCCGTCTTTGAGACCTTTGGCGAAGATTCCAATATTGGTTTTGCCTTTGGTGCGAGGACCCAAACTTGCGGGATCTGGAAGGAGTGTTTTGAGAAATTCCATAGGAACAATCCGCATTCCTTTATGCTCGACAGGTTCGATACCGAGCATTCCGACATTTTGGAGTACTTCCATGTGTTTGAGATAGCTTGCACCAAATGTCATAAAAAAGCGGATTTTTTTGAGTCCTTTGATGTGTTTGACAAGCGACTCCATCTCTTCGTGGTAGAGTAAATAGCTGTCTTTTGGACCAACTTCAGGATAATCCCACACCTGCATAATCTCCATTGGTGCAGTCTCAATCCACGCTCCATTTTCCCAATAACGCCCTTTTGCTGAAACCTCACGAAGATTTATCTCAGGATTGAAATTGGTCGCAAAAGCATAGCCGTGATCTCCAGCGTTACAATCAAGAATATCAATCGTGTGAATCTCATCAAAATAGTGTTTTTGAGCATACGCACAAAAGACATTCGTAGCTCCAGGATCAAAACCACTTCCCAAAAGCCCCATGATATTTGCTTCTTTAAATTTCAAGTCTCGCTCCCACTGGAGTTTGTACTCAAACTTTGCTTCATCTGGATGCTCGTAGTTGGCAGTATCGAGATAATCCACACCACACTCGATACACGCATCCATGATAGTGAGGTCTTGATACGGAAGAGCGACATTGATCACAATCTTTGCTTGGGTTTGTTGAATCAAAGAAACAAGTTCAGATACACTATCGGCATCGACTTTGGCAGTAAATATCTCTACGCCAATCTTGGCCTTGATGCTTGCAGCGATCTCATCACATTTACTGATCGTTCTGCTTGCAAGTGTGATCTCTCCAAAAGTATCACCGTTCATCGCACATTTAAATGCTACGACATTTCCTACACCGCCCGCACCGATAATCAACGTTTTGTTCATGGAATACTCCTCAAAATAAAATGAATCATTTTAACATATTTTGGATTCTCACAAAATTTGAGAACTATTCAAAT
>DYPM01000220.1 GCA_020719895.1 Sulfurovum sp.
ACTCTATAAACGTCACCACTTCATCAAACGGCACTCTTATTTGTGATGGTTGTGGATTGATACGATAGCCAAACGGTAATATCAAACTCACTTGAAACGCTTTTGTATCAAGTGAAAGAATCTCTTCGACTTTCTCTTTTTCAAATCCTTCGATAGGACATGAATCAATCCCCAATGTCGCAGCTGCACTCATCATATTTGTCGCTGCGATATAAGTCTGTTTGGCACTCCATTCGTATAGTTTTGTATTGTCACTCATCATATCGAAAAGAAAATTGCTATAGAGTTCTACATAAATCGCAGTTTTTTCGGGAGTCAAATCTCGTCTTGCAAAACGTTTTTCTGGCACACCACTTTGTGGACGAAGTGTCTCAATAGCCGCAAGAATAACTACAAGATGAGAGCAAGAGGTGATTTGTATTTGATTCCAACAGGCAGGAAGTAATTTTGTTTTGAGTGTTTCATTAGTAATCACCAAAAATTTCCATCCCTCTTGACCAAATGAACTCGGAGAACGTCGCCCTGCTTCAAGAATAAAACGCATCTCATTTTCTGCTATTTTCTGTGTCTTGTCAAACTCTTTACAAGCATGACGAAACGCCATTGCTTCACTAAAACTCTTCTCTATCATTGGTTTTCCTTCTGCCTATTTTTTTGGGATTAAGCGGTATCTTACGCACCGATTTGTATATTTTTGCTTATGAGAATATTAAGAAACATACAAACAAACTGGGCAAAAACCTCTCGTTGTCACGCAAAACGTGTCATCTATCCATAAAATGAAGCAGAGATTATCACACTCATTAAAGAAGCAAATCAAAACAACACAAAACTCAAAGTAGTTGGTGGTGGCGACTCTTATAATGATATTTTTTGCCCCAAAGAAGGCGGAGCATTAGTGTCACTACAGAATCAGTTATGGTATTTTTAGCTCTTTTATAGTGGCGTTTGAGCTTACAACACCCACTGGAGAGAAAAAATATAGGGAACCTCTAAAAACATAGATTGCTTCACTT
>DYPM01000005.1:0-21951 GCA_020719895.1 Sulfurovum sp.
TGATAATAATTATGTTGAATTCAATGTTTCAGAAAGTGACTATATAGTACATAATAATACAAATGTGACTTGCGAAAATGATTACTATAAAATTACTTTTGGTGGTGGTATTGCATCATCTACTTTAAGAAATAAAGAACTTATTATACCATCATTAATAATGAACTCTTTAGGGTGGATTAACCCGAACTCTTTATTAGGTGGAACAACAATTACTGAATATGATGATAGTATATGGACTGACAGTTTAATAAATTTAGGTCAAAGAGAAATATCATATCCATTTACTTCTAATATAAATAAGTATGAACTATACATATCAAGCTTATCAGAGGGAACAAGAGTTAATTTAGGAAGTCATAATAAAGATAGCGATCATCTAATTAGTTCATCTATCAACTACACGGTTAACAATAAAAACTTTAACAAACTGTATTTGCAGTCAAATGATGACTATAATAATACAAGTGCTTTTACACTAACTGATAAAATGAATATTTCTTCTTCTGAAAATTTATCATCTTCAAAACTATTGGCTATACCTCAAATAATAGATATTAAAAAAAGAGTTTTTAATGATACTATTTCATTAAATAATTTATTTGATAATAATGAAAATCAAATAAAGCTAATACCATTTGTATTAGACTCGAATGAGACTAATGCATCTCACAATTTCAACTTTTATGGAGGTGATTATTTAAGTTTAAGTGCAAATGAAAGTATCTATTTTCCTTTAAAATATTTAGGGAAACATGAATTTCATATAAGAATTCCATCAGAAAGTGATAGAAGCAAGATAGAATGTTCTTATGTTAAATCATCTTCTGAAACAATTTCTTTAAATATAGCTTCAACACAATCAGATTTTATTTATAATTATGCAAATTGGTATATGTTAGGAGATAGTTCTTATACTTTAAATGGAAATGGCTATATAAAATGTACCGCTACTTCTAATATGATAATTGATGCACTATATGTAAAAAGTATTGATTATGATGAAAATGATATGGGAGAAATAAATGCTCTGGCAAATTTATCAGATGAAACTGATGAAAGTAGTATGCAGTATTGGTTGATTGCAAAAATTAAAAACACTACAAAATCAGTTAAAAAACTTTTTAACTTTGGAACAAACGTAAAAATAAAAGTACCAAAAGAATTATCAAATAGTTTAGATTTAGTATTGCAATATATACCTATTGTAAATACAACTGGTGCAGACAGTACTTTAAATAGATCTTTAGATAGAAGTGTTTCAGACGATTTGGCAACAAAATATAAACCTCAACTTCAAGAGATAACTATAAATGCTGGGGATATGAGTGTAAACTTACCTCAAGTTACCCTTATGCCTTATGGAACAAAAGATGAAGTAAAAATAAGAACAATTAATGCTACAGATGGTAGTGCAATAACAGACGTAAGTGTAACTGTTAGATTTGGTTTGGATAGAGATGACAATACAATAGCTTACAGTGGTACTACTGATAGCAATGGCTACTTCGTAGTTACAGATATGCCATATGGTCAATATAGTTTTGTGTTAAGCAAAGATGGATTTATCTCAACAAGTCTCAATCTTACAGTGGATGAAAACACACCAAGTAGTTCAGACTTGTCAATGTCACCAGCACTCACAGAAGGTCAAATGAGAATAAGACTTTCTTGGGGGGCAAATCCTATAGATCTTGACAGTCACTTGGTTAAAAAGACTGATGGGACGCAAGATTACCATATATACTATTTATCTGAAAATGGAACAGATGGAGATAATTTGGACTTAGACGATACCAATGGCGAGGGACCCGAAACGGTAACCGTGCAAAATTTAGATAATAGTTCAGTTTACACCTATTATGTAGAGCATTTCGAGGGAAGTAGTAGCATCAAAGATTCTAGTGCAAGTGTGAAAATATCAAGCGGAGATACAGAATTGACATATTATCCGCCAAATGAAGATGGAATCTATTGGAAAGTTTTTGAAGTAGAAAATGGTGTTGTTAAACCTTGTACTTCTAATTGTATGTATGGGCGCAATGATACTAGTTCATTAGTGAGAAGTTTAGATAGAAACTCAAATGAGTTTGATATTTTTAAAAATTTGCCAAATAAATAAACATTACCTCTCTTTTGAGAGGTAAGTAAAAAAGAGACCCATGAAAATACTCACACTTCTCACACTTCTCTTTCTTTTTGCTAATGCAACCGACAACTTCTATTACCAAAAAGATAAAAAAGTATTCCTAACCCCTATTAAATCTACTCAATTTCGAACTTTTCAAAAAACAAACTCAACCCAAATCAATTACTACAAAACACAAAATGATAAAACCGTAGGCATAAACAAAGAGTTTATAGTAAAGATTAAAGAGGAAAAAGCATTAGAAGGTTTACTAAAAAAGTATTCTATTGTTGTTAAGAAAAGATTGGCTCAAAATCTTTATTTGATGGAAATCAATAGCACACAAGAGACGATAGAGGCATGCAATCGACTCTATCATGATGCTAATGTAAGCTATGCTCACCCAAATTTTATCAAAAAGAGAGTATTGCGATGATGATTTATCTATTTTTTGTGATAGTGCTTTTTTTGAGTGGATGTAGTGATAGTGTGATAGTTGGGAATATAGAAAAAAATGAAACGAACAATACAATCATTGTGGATAAAAACAATACCATAGAAAACAATAAAACAAATATTACAATACAAGAGCCTTATTTTTATCAACAATGGTATCTTGAAGAAAATACTACTTTTTATAAAGAAAACGACATAGAAGTTAATGCCTCTATACATTTTGGAAAAAGCCGTAATTACACAGGAGACGGAATCAAAATAGCGATCATAGATGATGGATTGGATATAACTCATCCAGAAATTAATGATAGCATCATAGCAACCTATGACATTAGGACACGTACTGTCAATGTAGCACACACTTCTGTATTTGGATATCACGGCACCGCCGTCACAGGTATTATTGGAGCAAGATTCAATCGTATAGGAATACAAGGAATAGCCAGTAAAAGCAAGATTATATTTTTAAAACATAGAGAAAATATGAGCGATAGCGAAACAATAGAGCTTTTTAATAAAGCAAAAAATCTTGGAGCAGATGTCATTAACTGTTCTTGGGGAACGTATGATGTATCAGAATCAGTTAAAGAAGTTATTCAAGATTTAGCGATCAATGGCAGAAACGGAAAAGGAGTCGTCATCGTTTTTGCAGTAGGAAATGACAGTCAAGATATGGGAAACGATGAATCAGCTATTCCCGAAGTGATAGCGGTTGGCTCAACTGATATAGATAACCTAAGGGCATGGTATAGCAACTACGGAGAAAATCTTGATGTATTGGCTCCTGGCGGGTTTGATGTGGGCATTACAACTTTAGACAACATGGGAGAAAACGGAGTGGGAACACTCAATGATGATTATTTACTGGCTAAAGATGAAAATTCATTTATCGGCACATCGGCATCTGCTCCTATTGTAAGCGGAGTGATCGCATTAATGCTTGAAAAAAATCCAAATATGACACGAACTGAAGTAGAGAAAGTGTTGCAAGGCAAGAGTGATAAAATTGGTAACTTAAATTACGTCAATGGATTTAATGAATATTATGGATATGGAAAGATTAATTTATCTAAACTTTTGGAGTAGGGGGAAGAGACATCTCTATAAAAAGTTACCAAGTGATGTTAATGCTATAATCCCCAAAATCCAAATCAAGGTTGAAACGATGAAAAAACTCCCGATAGGATTATCGACTTTTGCAAAAATAATAGAGGGTGATTATCTCTATATTGACAAAACAGATATCACTCTTGATTTGATTCAAAACGGTGGAGGGTACTACTTCCTCTCCCGCCCCCGTCGTTTTGGCAAATCACTCTTCCTCGATACCCTTCGTACTATCTTTGAGGGGAGAAAAGAACTCTTCAAAGGGCTTCACATCTATGAGAAGTATGAGTTTGTCAAATATCCCGTGATTCATCTCTCTTTTGGTGGGGGAATGGCTTATTGTAGAGAGGATCTCAATGAGAAGTTTTTTAATCTTTTGGGAGAAAATCAAAAAGCATTGGGTATCGTGTGTGAGGAGAAGCATCAGCCCTCTTTTTGTTTTCGTGAACTCATCATCAAAACCTACGAAAAGTACAATCAAAAAGCAGTCATACTCATCGATGAATACGACAAACCTATCTTAGACAATATCGAAGAGAGTGAAATTGCTCGTTTGATGAGAGATATGCTCAAGGATTTCTATAGTGTGATTAAAGAGAGTGATAGGTATTTACAATTTGTCTTCATCACAGGCGTATCAAAATTCAGCCGTGTGAGCCTCTTTAGCGGTCTGAACAATCTCAACGATATCACCCTCAACCCCAACTATGCGACGATCTGTGGCTACACCCACCACGATGTGATGACAAGCTTTGCAGAACATCTGAAGGGTCAAGATTTCGAGAAGATTCGTACATGGTACAATGGGTATAAGTGGCTTGGCGAGGGAGTCTATAACCCTTTTGATATTTTGCTTTTTATCTCCAATAACTGCGACTATCGAAACTATTGGTTTACTACAGGAACGCCTACTTTTTTGTTCAAGCTCATAGAGAAAAACAACTACTTCCTCCCTAATCTTGAGAATGTTATCAAAGATGATAAGATGCTTGATAGCTTTGATGTGGACTCTATCGAGCTTGAGACTTTGATGTGGCAGACGGGGTATTTGACCATCAGCAAAAAAGAGATCAACTTCGATGATACACCTCTTTATACTCTTGATATTCCAAACAAAGAGGTGAGGGTATCGCTTTTGGGGAGCATAGCAGACTTTATGAGTAGAGTTCACAACGCCCCTTTAATCAAAAACACTCTCCATAAAGCCCTCCACCAACAAGACCTCACCACCTTCCAAACCTCTCTCACCTCTCTTTACGCCTCCATTCCCTATCATCTCTTTACCCATAATAAAATGTACGAGTATGAGGGATATTACGTGAGCGTGTTTTATGCCTATATCAAATCGATGGGAATTGGGATAGTCGCCGAAGATATCACCAACAAAGGACGTATTGATATCACCCTCAAACTCCCTACTGCCATCTACATCATAGAGTTCAAAACAGACGGCACAAATGCGTTAGCTCAAATCAAAGCCAAAGGGTATCACCAAAAGTACCAAAGTGACAATCTTCCTCTCTATCTTTTGGGGATAGAGTTTGATACCAAAGAGAGAAATATTAGTGGAGTGGAGTGGGAGAAGGTAGCATTCTCATTGTGATTAGAGGTGGAGGTGAACGTTATCGAAGTAAAAAAGTGGACTAAACAAGTAATCCTCCTTTGGTGTATATACATAACGATACATCAATCGTTCACAATTACCAATAGCCGTGAGTACCCAAGTGGAAACGAGGAAAATTTCTCACTATTTCTTTGACTTTCGCTTTATCTTTCTGTCCATGCTTTTGTAACTATCTCTGGCGTTTCATCATAAATCTTGATCTTCTCTGCTTTGACACATCGTCCTGTATCGTTGAGTTCAAAGATGACCATTTGCATAATCGCTTTGCATTTATTTGGTATATCAAAGTGACCACCAATGCCTGTAAGAAAGCGTTGTATTGGAATATCTGCTTTCATTCCAATCACACCATCACGACATCCAGTCAAACCCACATCTGAAACATAACAACAACCGTTATTTATCTGAAGATCATCTGTGCCAACATGTGTATGTGTACCAAGAATCGCCGAAACATCACTCCCAATCATATGAAGCAGTGCATACTTTTCGCTTGTTGCCTCAGCATGAAAATCAACAATAATATGTCGATAACCTTCTGTTTTGAGTATTTTAACCTGTTGCATTATCATTGTAAAAGGATTATCAACGAGCGGCATAGTATAGTGTCCCATTAGATTGATAATCGCAACATTTTTATCCAAAATGGTGGTTTTAAAAAGACCTTTTCCAGGGGTTGTGATAGGATAGTTTATCGGACGAAGAAGCGGATAGATTTCAAAGAGCAAAAGAATCTCTTTTTTGTCAAAACTATGATTCCCTCCCGTCATCAAATCGATACCATATCCGAGCAACTCCTCACAGTTTTTTTTGGTAAGACCATAACCGTGAGAAGCATTTTCGTAATTTGCAATTGTATAGTCGATCTGATACTCTTGCTGAAGCTTTTTGAGATGTCGATTAAGCATCAAACGCCCTGGTTTACCGACAATATCCCCAATAAATCCAATTCTCAACAGATGACTTTCTTGTATTACGAATGCGTTTTACCACAAAAAGGAAGTAATGCCGAAGCCCATGTCAAACCACCACCAAAAGTATCAAGCAACATCAACTCTCCTGTTTGAAGTTTGCCTGATTGATAAAGATCATTGATTGCCATTGGGATAGAGGCAGCTGAAGTGTTGCCATATTTATGAACAGTGAGTACGACTTGGTCTTCACGCATTCCAAGGGCATCTCCTACTGCTTTGATAATGCGGTAGTTAGCTTGATGAGGAATAAAATGTGGGATATCACTTGCTTTGATACTGTTTTTTTCCAAAATCTCTTGCACATCTTTGGTAAGAGTTTTAACTGCTAATTTGAAAGTTTCATTTCCTTTCATCTGTACAAAATTGAGTCGTTCATCAATCACTTTTTGACTTACAGGATGAACCGAACCTGGTGCGGGAGTCATCAAAAAATCAGCATAAGATCCATCGGCTGAAGCGTGAATATCTATAAAACCTTCCTCTTTTTTGTCACTTGCACAGATTACAGCAGCTCCAGCACCATCCCCAAAAAGAATACAAGTTGTTCTGTCTGTATAATCTACAATAGAAGAGAACTTTTCAGCCCCTATGACTAAAATATTTTTTTTCATTCCCGATTCGATAAACGCTTTTGCCATAGTAAGAAGATAAACAAATCCACTACACGCAGCAGAGATATCAAACGCTTGAACATTATGAATTCCGATTTTGTCAGAGATGATACACGCCGTAGCAGGCATATTAAAATAATCTGGTGTCACAGTAGCACACATCACAAGATCTATTTCTTCTTTTGAAATACCTGCACGTTCGATTGCAAGCAAAGCTGCTTTTGCTCCCATATCACTTGTTGTCTCATTCGTTGCTGCAATGTGTCGTTGTTTGATTCCTGTGCGTTTGATGATCCATTCATCGCTTGTGTCTACCATCTTTTCAAGATCATAATTACTCAAAATTTTTTCAGGAACATACGCTCCAATAGAACGAAACGAAGCATATAAAGGCACTGAAACCATGATAATCCTTAATTAAATAATTGCAAGAATCATCAAGATGACTCTATTGTTTTTTGAGTAGTGTTTCAATCACACTATTGACATCAGAATCAACATAATGAATTGCTTGAAATAGTGCATTTTTAATTGCCTTAGGAGTTGAGGCACCATGTGAAACAATAGCACAACCTTTAAGTCCCAAAAGTGGTGCACCGCCATACTCATCTTTATCGACTTTCTCTTTCATAGCTTTAAAAACTGATTTTCTCATCAAAAACGCACCTACTTTTGCCCAAAACGAACGGTGGATATGTTGTTTCATCATTTCAAAAATAGTAGCGACGACACCTTCGCTTGTTTTGAGAAGAATATTTCCCGTAAAGCCATCACACACCACTACATCCACTTTTCCATCGAAGATATCTTTTCCTTCGATATTGCCAACAAAACCTTTGAGATTTTTAAGAAGAGGAAATGTAGCTTTGGTTAATTCATTCCCTTTGCTATCCTCTGAACCATTGGAGAGTAATCCTACTTTTGGATTTTCAATTCCCAGCATTTGGCTAACATACGCCTCTCCCATTGCTCCAAACTCATAAAGATTTTGCGGTTTGCAATCTGTGACTGCTCCTACATCAAGCACCAAAGTATATCCTCCTTTGGTGCTGGGCATAAATGTCGCCAAAGCAGGTCTTGAAATGCCATGAAGTCGTCCAAGACGTAATGTCGCTACACTCATCGTAGCACCACTATGTCCAGCAGAAACGACAGCTGAAGCTTTTCCTTCTCTGACCAATTCAACCGCTTTATAGACAGAAGAGTCTTTACGTTTGAGAGCATCCGTTGCAGGATCTTCCATCGCAATCACATCAGATGCTTCAATGATCTCTACTCTGTTGCGATAATTTTGTGGAATAAGAGGAAGAATTTCTTTGGATTTTCCGACCAATAAAGGAAGAAAAGTAATATCTGTATCAAGTGCTTGAAGTACACCTTTTACTATGGGTTCGGGACCAAAATCCCCACCCATCGCATCAACTGCAATGGTAATCATCAGGACTATGCTTTATTGGATTTATACTCACCCGTTGTTATATTCATATGGTGAGGCATTCTCCATGTGCCATCTGCATCTTTTACAGGCATTGGGAGTGTCAATTTGTAGTGTGTTCTTCGTTTTGCTGCTCTTGTTTTACTTACACGTCTCTTAGGTACTGCCATTTTAAAATCCTTTATTTTTTTTATTGGAGTTCTTTTAGAACTCAAAATAATGCCTAATGGACAAGTCCATTAGGCTACGCTAACGCTGAGTTGTCTTCAGCAGACGGCTCTATCGACTGAACACTCTTTGTGTTATTTTATAACTCAAAATAACACATAGTATTAAAACTCAATCTCTAAGGGTTCTGAACTGTTTTGGCACACTTCACAATAGTGGTACTCACCCTCAAGTGCATTGAGTTCACTCTCAACGATATATACAAGGTCAATCTCGCCATCCAAAAATTCAATACTATCAAGATCATCTTTTTCGTTCAAAAGCGTATCGCTAAGTGTCAAAACCAAAGGAATATCCAAAGAGATTGAATAGTTTTTTCCACATCGATCACATACCATCGTTTTTTCTCCTGCAAGATTTGATTCAAGTGTAACGCGATGGTGTGAAGATTTTTTCAGTGTTCCCCTAAAAAGAACACTATCGTAATGAAGTTCAAAATGTTTTGGAGTTGAGCTGATTTTATCAAATACAATCTTCATAAGGAGAAGCCTTAGATTGTATTTATAAAATTAAAATATCTCTCTTTGTGCAAAAAAGAAGTTAATTTCGATTTCTGCATTTTCCAAAGAGTCACTTCCATGCACTGCATTTGCATCAATACTATCAGCAAAATCTGCTCTGATAGTTCCTGCAACAGCATCTTTTGGATTGGTTGCACCCATCAACTCTCTGTTTTTTGCCATCGCATTTTCTCCTTCAAGTACAGAAACAACTACTGGACCAGAAATCATAAAGCTTACAAGATCTGCAAAAAATCCTCTCTCTTTGTGTACTGCATAAAATGCTTCAGCATCAGCTTGAGAAAGTTGAATTTTTTTGGTTGTTGCAACTCTAAGACCTGCATCTTCAAATCGAGTCAAGATTTTTCCAACAACGTTTTTTGCGACTGCGTCTGGTTTGATAATTGATAGTGTTCTTTCCATGGGAATATTCCTGCAAAATAATATTTTACTTCAACATTTCAAAAAATGATGAGAGCATTTGGTAAGGATTGTATCTGAAAAATAGTTAAAAGGAATTTAAAAAATATTTTTGAAGAGGCGTATGTGGATT
This sequence comes from Sulfurovum sp., assembly GCA_020719895.1. Lineage (GTDB taxonomy): Bacteria > Campylobacterota > Campylobacteria > Campylobacterales > Sulfurovaceae > Sulfurovum. The sequence goes on from DYPM01000005.1 coordinate 9,617, forward strand.
ACCCACATACATTTTAATAAAGAAATCAATCTTCTACTACAGGTTTTCTCGCAGTTCTCTCATCCATAGAGATAGAATCTACAAATGGCATATCAGCATCTGCATTATCCATTACATAGTTTTTGCCGTCGATGTAGTTTCCTGCTTCATAGTGTTCTTTGTGATCTGCTGTAAATGGCATATCCCAAGTGATACAGCCTTCTGTTGGACATGCTGTTGCACAGGCAGGGGCATCATGGTGACCTACACACTCAACACATTTGTCTGGATATACATAATAGTACTCTTCGCCTGTTGGGTTATCAGACTCATCTACGATTGCTTCTACTGGACATTCGTCAATACATGCTGCACAATTGATACAAGTATCATTAATCATTACTGCCATAATTATCTCCTTAAATTGTTATTTTTAACTATATCACAAAATCTTCAAAAATACTTTAATGACTTTGCAATCCCTCTGTATTGATGTCACCCTTTGTGACACACTCAAAAATCTATGGGATTAGATTCCTAAAAACTCTTTGATCTCTACAACTCTTGGAGTTTTTTCCCAACTAAAATCCATATCTTCTCTGCCAAAATGACCATAAGAGGCAGTTTTTCTATAGATTGGTCTAAGAAGATCAAGTTCTTTAATGATTCCTTTTGGTGTGAGATCAAAAAGTGAACGCACGCATTCTGAAATGTTCTCTTCGCTTACAACGTTTGTACCATGCGTATTGACATAGATCGATATTGGTTGGGCTACGCCGATTGCATAAGCGATTTGTAGTGTTACTTTTTCACAAGCACCTGCAGCTACCAAATTTTTGGCGACATAACGTGCAGCATAAGCAGCGGAGCGATCTACTTTGGTCGGATCTTTACCGCTAAATGCACCACCTCCATGAGGACAAGAACCGCCATAAGTATCTACGATGATTTTACGTCCCGTAAGTCCTGCATCTCCTTGAGGTCCTCCAATGACAAATCGTCCTGTTGGATTGATATGATAAATTATTTTGTCATGCATAAGTTCTTTGGGAATGATTGGCTTGATCACCTCTTCTAATACTGCTTTTTGGACTTGCTCCAAAGAGACAGTGTCGTGATGTTGTGTTGAGACGACAATAGTATCAATCGCTACAGGTTTGTCATCGACATATCTTACAGAAACTTGTGCTTTACCGTCGGGTCTTAAAAAAGGAACAGTGCCATTTTTGCGTACCTCAGCAAGTTTGGCAGTCAATTTATGTGCCAACAAAATAGGTAATGGCATCAATTCAGGTGTCTCTTTGCAAGCAAAACCAAACATCAATCCTTGGTCTCCAGCACCAATTTCTCCTGAGGCTCTATCTACACCTTGGTTGATATCAGGACTCTGTTCGCCCACACCATTAAGAACTCCCGCACTACGATAGTCAAATCCGTAATTTGCATCGGTGTATCCTATCTCACGTATCACTTCACGAGCAATCTCTTGCATTGGTGCATACGTGTGGGTTTTGAGTTCACCAGCAATAATACAAAATCCGTTACTAAGCAATGTCTCACATGCCACTCTTGCATTAGAATCACGTTCGATAATGTAATCCAAAATCGCATCAGAGATCTGATCTGCCATCTTGTCGGGATGTCCTTCTGTGACCGATTCACTTGTAAAAATATACTCTTTTAGCATCTGAATTTATTCCCTTATTTTTATTAGAGTTCTTTCAGAACTCAAAATAACGCCTAATAGACGCTATTGTTTGTCTTTTGAAAAAAACTTGCCATTGAGGCAACTTTCTTTTCGAAAGATTACTAACGCTGAGTTGTCTTCGGTAGGCAACTCACGCACTTTGTGCTTGGAGTTTTTGGTTTATTTTGTCTGCCAATTGATAAGGCAAAATTCCTAACTGTTCCTCGATTTTTTGCGTACTTCCATGCTCGATAAACGCATCATCATACTCAAATGTCGTTAATGAGACAGTAGCAATACTTGCTTGGTTTAAAGCCTCTAAGATAGCAGATCCTACACCGCCAATCATAGCAGAGTCGGAAAAAACAAACCATTGAGAGTAGTATCTGCTCAAATCAATAAGCCTCTTTGTGTCCAATGGTTTGACAAAACGTAAATCAAGAATTCCTACCTTTTGTTCCAAATACTGTGCAGTCAAAATCGCTCGTCCTACGCCATTACCGTACCCAATCAAAAGAATATCTTCGCCCTTTTGTAGTAGTACAGATTCTCCCAAAACATAAGGTTCGCATGGTGCATCTTCTGCCAAAAAAGCTCCACGAGGATAACGGAATGCACACGGACGAGAATACTCTTTGGCAAATACCATAGAGGCTTTAAGACTGCTCTCATTGTACGGTGCAAGAAGTGTCATATTTGGAATAGCACGAAGAAAGCTCACATCAAATGCTCCTTGATGCGTCTCTCCATCTTCGCCAACAACTCCTGCTCTATCAATAGCAAACGCCACGCCAATATCCATCAGACAAATGTCATGGATTATTTGATCATAACCTCTTTGCAAAAAAGTAGAGTAGATTACACAAAATGGTTTAAAACCCTCTTTAGCTAAAGCTCCCATAGAAGTTACCGCATGTTGTTCTGCGATCGCCACATCCCAAAAACGATCAGGATATTTTGCCATCGTCACACTAAGTCCTGTGCCGCTTGGCATAGCAGCTGTTACGCCGACTACTTTTTCATCTTCATCTGCCAACGCTACCAAAAATTCACCAAAAATTGCCGTAGCGGATTTGGTGTCGCTTTTTTTGAGTGCTTTACCGCTCTCAAGATCAAATGCTCCAACGCCATGCCAATGCTCTTTGGTTCCTTCGGCGTATTGGTATCCTTTGCCTTTTATGGTTTGAGCATGAATTATTACTGGTTTGCGAAGTTTTTTGGCAATCTCCATAGTTTCAACCAAAGATGCAATATTGTGACCATCGATAGGACCAATATAGTCGATGCCCATCTCTTCAAACATAATCCCTGGAGTAATAAGTAGCAACGACTCCTCAAACCGCTTGGCAATATAAGTTGCTCCTTCGGGAAGATGCTCTAAAGCTTTTTCTACAAGGTGTTTAAACCGCTGATAAAAAGATCCAGCCATAGTTTGTGAAAGAATACGACTAATCGCTCCAATAGGTTTGGCGATACTCATTTCATTGTCATTGAGGATAATGACTATAGGATATTTTCTATCTCCAAGCTCATTGAGTGCTTCATAAACCATTCCCGCACTCATACTTCCATCGCCAATCAAAACAACGGGAGTGCGATCTTCTTTTTTGAGTCTAATCGCTTTAGCAGCACCAACAGCAAGTGAAATAGAAGTCGAACTGTGTCCTGCGACATAGTAATCATAAGGTGACTCTTTTGGTTTGGTATAACCACAAATACCTCCAAAAACACGAAGCGTATCAAATGTATCCCAACGATCTGTGATGAGTTTATGTGCATACGCTTGATGACTGACATCAAAAATAAATGGATCTTTTGTGATATCAAATACTTTGTGCATCGCGACAATCAAATCAGTCGCTCCCATTGTAGAGCTAAGGTGTCCGCCATTTTGGCTCACCGTCTCCAAAATTTTATGTCGAATCTCTTCTGCGAGATTTTCAAGCTGTGTAGTGGTGTAATTTTTAATATTTATCATAGACACTCTCTATGTTTTAGTTGTTGGATGTTACGTCATCAAAATGTCGAAAAAAGATAGAGTTTTGTTCGGCTGTTCCGACTGTGATACGTACACCATTTAGTCCATAAGATGCGAGATTACGAATAATCACACCGCGTCCAAGAAGTGCATTGGATATCTCTGTCGCATTGCGTTTTTCATTAAAAAGATAGGTGATAAAGTTGGTATAACTCTCGATATATTCAATATTGCGTTCTTTTGCAAAGGCTTCATATCGTTTGATCTCTTGCAGATGCAATGCAACTGACTCTTCTACAAACACCTCATCTTTCATAGCCTCAATCGCAGCAAGCAACGATAGTGTTGTGATATTAAACGGTGGACGCATTTTGTAGAGTTCGTGGATGAACTCTTGGTTTGCGATACCATAGCCTACACGCATACCGCCCAATCCATAAGCTTTGGAGAAAGTTCCTAGATAAATCACATTATCATACGCCAACAAATCAAGAGGCGTAATGCGATACTGTTCATCTTTAGCCACCGCATACTCCATGTAGGCACCATCTACGACAATCACTGTATCTTTTTTGATCGCTTCAATGAGTCGAATCACTTCTGATTTTAGGGTAGCGTCGCCTGTAGGATTGTTTGGAGTACAGATGTAGACTATTTTTGGATGATACATTGTGTATGCTTCCATAAACTCATCATAAAGATGTCGATAGTTTGCTGTTTTGTACACTTTTGCACCCATTTGTTTAGCATAAATCTCATACATAGCAAACGTTATGCCACTCATCAACACTGAACTTTTATCATCAAGCACTGCACGCGAAACAAACTCCAACACTTGATCACTTCCTGCACCTATAATAATATTATCTGTATTCACTGCATACTTTTTTGCCAAAGCAGCTTTGAGTTCAAACATACTGTCATCGGGATAGAGATATGCTTTATAAGCATTTGTGGCAATTGCTTGGGCTACTTTAGGACTGACGCCTTTTGGATTTTCGTTAGATGCTAACTTCACGACATCTTTGGCATCAATTCCAAACTCACGCACCACCAACTCAATTGGTTTTCCTGCTTCATAGATTTTTATATCGTTTAATGCATGGTTAAACTTAATATTCATTTTTTTCCTTCTTTTGGATTACACATCATCGCATCCTCTTACGTACGATCCCAACACTTTAATTGATGTTTGGTGTTTTGTCAAAATCTCTTTAATTTGTGGTTGATCTTTGTGAGCTGAAAACTCTATAAAAAAGATCGATTGTCCACCAACGATATGGGATTTGATTTTGGTGAGATTGATGTTTGATCTATCAAAGTCATTCAAAAACTCCACCAAAGCTCCTGGAGTATTGGAGAGCTTTACTAAAATCGACGTTTTATCATCTCCAGATGGAAGATTCTCAAAGTCAGAGATGACAAAAAAACGCGTACGATTGGTAATATCATCTTCGATATTTTCAAATCGAATCGGCAAACCATTGAGTTTTGCAGCCACAGATGGACACAATGCTGCTGAACAGGAATCTTTGGCGGCGAGTTTTGCTGCTTTAGCCGTGGACTCAACTGGAATCTGTTCTACCATATAGAGTCCCAAATCTTGCAAAAAATTGCGACATTGACCAAAAGCGATATCTTTGGAGTAGATTTTTGTCACTTGTCTAATATCATCTCCAAGCATCGCAAAACACAAATGCACATCAATAATCACCTCTGCAATAATTTTGAGATCATAATAATCAAGACAGTGAATCGTATCACTCACAATACCATTAGATGAGTTCTCTATCGGTATGATTCCAAATTTTGCTGTTTTTTTATGCACTTCACGAAATACACCTTCGATAGAGTTTATAGGAAGATAGTTGCTCATTATTCCAAAATTATTAATCGCTGCTTGGTGTGTAAAGCTAGCCTCTGGACCTAAATAAGCGATACATTCAGGAAGTTCAAGATTTCGTGAAATGGCAAACATCTCCAAAAATAGTGCATCAATCGCTTTATCGGTCAGTCGTCCTTTGTTTTGTGCTTTAAGACGATTAAGAATCGCGTGTTCTCTTTCGGGTCGATAGATTGGCGTTCCTGTATTGTTTTTGAGCATTCCGACTTGATGTACCAACTCCATTCTTTCATTATAAAGCTCCAATAGTTTATCGTCGATTGCATCTATCTGCTCGCGTAATGCTTCTAATGTCATCATCTTCACGATTCGTCACTCCACTCCATACATACTTTTTCTAATCGTACTTGATCTTCATAACTCTCTCGTTTGCGAATCAGTCGTACTTTTTCTTTTTCGATTGCTACTTCTGCTGGTTTGGAGCGTGTATTATAGTTACTTGCCATACTAAATCCATAAGCACCTACGGAGTGTACTATCAGCAAATCATTGTGTTCAAGTGGTGGCAACATCACATTTTTACCCAAAAAATCGCCACTCTCACACACAGGACCTACCACATCCGCCAAAGACTCTTCGCCTTCTTTTTCTACTGTTTCTATTTTATGATAAGCACCGTAGAGACTTGGACGAATAAGATCATTCATCGCACCATCGACAATCACAAAACGTTTGTTCCCACTCTTTTTTTCATACAACACTTTGGTGATAAAAAAACCTGCATTCGCAACCATATATCTACCTGGTTCACAAACAAAAGTCACATCCAATCCTTTTGTGGCTTTGATAATCACCTCTGCGTACTCTTGAGTAGAAATCGTCGCCTCATCGTCATAAACGACACCCAAACCACCACCAACATCAAAAAATTTGATTTCGATACCAATCGCTCGAAGTGATCTTGTCAAATCTGCGACAATACCACACGCTTCAGCGATTGGCTCAAGTTTTGTAAGTTGCGAACCGATATGAAAGTGAATGCCTACAGGATTTAGAAATTCAGATTTTTTTGCATAAACATACATCCATTTTGCCATATCGATATCTACGCCAAATTTATTTTCATGGAGTCCTGTTGAGATATAAGGATGGGTTTGTGGATCTATATTTGGATTGACACGAATCGAAATACGTGCTTCTTTTGCCAACTCTTTGGCGATCTTTTCTACGCGTTTCATCTCTGCTTCGCTCTCAAGATTGATAAGCAAAATATCATTTTCAAGTGCTTCGATAATCTCATCGTCTCTTTTGCCCACTCCAGAAAAGATGATTTTATACTTCTCCACGCCAGCATCCAAAGCTCTACGTACTTCACCAATACTCACACAATCAGCACCAGCACCCATTCGTGCAAGATGTGCGATAACCGATAGATTGGAGTTGGCTTTTACAGCATAGTTGATAAGTGATTTTTGTCCTGCAAACGCCTCTTTGAGAGATGTGTAACGCTCTACTATAAAATCAAAATCATATAGATAAAGCGGTGTGCCAAACTCTTCTGCAATAGTACGAATGTCCATACTCATAAAGGACTCCTTGTTGTGATGGTTGGAGTGGTGATTGAAGCGTGATTTTAACCAAATATAGTTTAGAAAAGACGTTCTGTTATTTTTGAAGTTCCTCAAGCCACTCTGCACAAATTAACCGATAGATTGTTTTGTATGCTCTTAATTTGCGAGAGTTTACTTTGATAGAACCAAAATAGCTCTCACAAAAAAAACGCTCCTTCTCTTCGCTCATCTCAAACTCAACACTCACAGAAGCCAAATCAAAGTAGCAATCATTGACACCTGCAAACTCCCAATCAATCAATATCACCTTGCCTTCTCTAAACAAAATATTTTTAGGATTGAGATCATTGTGACACAATACCGTTTCAAGAGAAAATTTCTCTATCGCTTTGAGTGCTTTTTTAATTTTTGGTGTGTGTGTTTTGAACGAATCTCGAAGATTCATCAAAGGAAAATCGCTCTTTATATGATGGAGTTTTTGTAGTGTTTTTGCCAAAGCAAAAATAGAAATTTCATCTAATGTTTTTGTGTGTTCTCCTTCGATATATTCACACAACATTTGATTATTTTTTTCATCCAATACAAATGGTTTTGGAGCGATTTTTGACTCAAATGCCATTTTTTGAATCTCAAATTCTTTGTTTCTATCAATCGTAGTGAGTTTGAAATGCCGCAAATGATATTTTGCATTTTCGGTTTGCAAAAGATAGTTAGTGTTGCAGTAGCCTTGATAAGGCATCGGTTCGCACGAGAGGATCTCGATATCATCAACTATCGGATACATTATCATTTTGCACTTCATACAAACTCTTTTTCCAACTTAAATAAGCATAAATAGAAAGCCCAATGTAAAGAAAAAAAAGCAATACCGTAGGATAATATCCTGCTTGAAAATAAAGATAGACTCCTGCACTATCTACTACTATCCAAATCAACCAATTTTCAATTATTTTATGTGCCAAAAGCCACGTAGCAATCAGTGAAAAAACAAAAACAAACGCATCAAGATAAGTCATTTTGGCGTCAAAATATTCACCAAAAAGATACCCAATCACAACACATCCGACCACTCCGCCAATCAAAATCATTTTGATTATTTTTTTATTCAGACGATGCACCGCAACTGCGTCACTCTCCTCTTTTTTGCGACTCCAAAGATAAAAACCATAAATCGCCATTACCATATAATAAAAATTCAAAATCGCCGAAGAGAGTAACGCACCATTCCAAAAAAGCACCGTATAAATGAGTGTGCCAAAAAAACCAAATACCCACGCCCAAACCGACTCTTTGGAGGCAAAAACCACATAACCAACTCCAAAAATCACCGCTATCCACTCCCAAAAAGGCATAGTGACAAAACCTTGAAGTGCTTGTTTGAGCATCTCATCCATTTACAAAATTCCCTTGCGGTTGTTTCCTACTATCTTAAACACAAAAACCGAGTGTGGAATCTCATCAAAAACCAAAAAAACCTCACGCTCTAAAAGGTGCATCACTGTGTGATACTCGCCGTGAATTTGTGTGCTTAGCTCATTTCGCACCACATCAATATCGGGTTCTCTCTCCATCGCATCGATAAACGCTCGAATGGGTTGCTCATAACTCTCCTGAAGAGGATACAGGCTGATATCTACTGAAATTTCCATAAATTTTCCTTTTTTATTTGATAAATACACTTTTAACGAACAAGTTCGTTAAAAGGTGGCAGGGACAAAATTGTCCCTACAACCCCCTAAAGCTACAAAAAACTTCGTTTTTTGAGAATTTAAATTTGATGTAATACACTTTTAACGAACAAGTTCGTTAAAAGGTGGCAGGGACAAAATTGTCCCTACAACCCCCTAAAGCTACAAAAAACGTTGTTTTTTGAGATTTTAAAAGTGATAACGCACCGTTACGCCGAGTTGTCGTGGATCACCCAATCTTACAAACTGTTTGGTATTTGCATATTCAGGATCATTGGCGAAGTAGTAGCCTCGCGTCGCGTACTTTTTGTCAAACAGGTTGCGTCCCCAAAGATAGGCTTCAAATTTCCCTGTTTCATAGCCTACTTTTGCATCGACGACGCTGTAGGATTTGGATTTTTGATCATGTGAATTGTCGAAGTAGAAACTATCCATGCCTCTTACGCTTGTGCGTACAAAAATGCCGTTTTCGTACCTGTATTGTGTTCCTACGCTGTACTGATAGCTTGGTGCGTGAGATTGTTCTCTGCCATCGACGCTAAACGCACCGCTTGCAGAGTCTCCATCTACGGTGGTTTGAAGAAGTCCAACAGAACCAAATAGACTCAACGCCTCTTGTATGCTCCAGTCAAACTCTCCTTCTACGCCGTAGTTGGTCGCTTCATCAAAATTTTCGGTGTAGTAGGTGTAGGCACTGCCGATATAAGTGTAGCCGTCAAATTGTGGATTGTGTCGGTCGGTATAGAATGCAGAAATTGCACTTTTGAAGTGTGATGTTCGTGTTTTGTATCCAATCTCATAGTTGCGTGCGGTCTCTTTTTTGAAGTAGAGGAGTGCAGGATCGGCGACTTTGATGTTAAATCCGCCCGCTTTATAGCCTTGCGAGAGTGACGCATAGAGTATTTGCGTTGTGTCAATGGCGTGAGAGAGTTCGATATGTCCGCCAAAAAGATCAAAATTTGGATCATACGACTCCGCACCTGCGAAATAGTCGTTGGTGTATTTGGTCGTATGGTGTTCTACTCTTGCACCGACGCTTAATGTGTTTTGTGTGTCAATAGCATAGTCAAGCTGTCCAAAAAGTGCAATTTTATTGACTTGATAGTCGCTCGCAAGTCCGCCACTCCACACATTATAAAATGGGTCATCACCAAACTCGGCGACTTGATTTTCTTCTTGGAGTTTGGCTACATAGAGTCCTATGAGCCAATCAGTCGTCCCATCAAAAAGCTTGCTCTCTTCTGTCGAGACGAGTTTTATCTCTTGGCTTGCGGTTTTGTGAGATTTGTCATTTTGATAGAAGTAGCGAAATGTCGGATAACTGCTCCAATACGAAGGATAAACCCAATCTCCATCGTAACTGTAAATCATATCCGAATTGGCAACTATCGTGGTACTAATGAGTTCAAAGTTTTGGTTTGCTTTGGAGGTTATTTTGAGTGTTGTGGCGTTGGTTTTTTGGGTGTCTTTTCCTGTTTCGTCTGAGAGTGTCGTAAAGCTATTGTCCAATGACCACGCATCATAGCCATTGTCAAGATTGGCGTGAAGCAACATAAGATCAATCGTCGTCTCTTCGTCATAGAAAAATCGTAATTTTCCACGTACCGTAAGTTCGTCTCTGCCGTTTGTGTCGTCTTGATTTAGATAAGCATTGTCTCTAAAGCCATTGTCATCGTGCTTTTGAATCGCCAAACGGTACTGCGTGCTATTTTCTGTGCTACTCAAAGGACCACTCACGATCGCACCAATCTCTCGTAAAGCGTTTTCGCCTCCTGTGATCTCTATCATCTTCTCTTCTACAGGCGTTGGAGCGTTGGAGTCGATACGAATCAATCCTGCTAATGCACTGTTGCCGTAACGTGTCCCTTGCGGTCCTCGCAACACTTCGACTTGTTTGACATCAAAGAGTGAAGCAGCCATTCCTATACTACTAAAGTCAATATCATCGACCACAAATCCCACCGAAGCATTCGGCGCACCTGTGTATTCGTCGCGTTCTCCCATTCCGCGTATTTGGATGTGACGCGGTCTTGAGTCTTGTCCTGAAAAGTTCACGTTGGGAATCTCTAAAATCAAAGACTCAAAATGTGTCGCACCTTGGTCTTGAATCGTAAATTCATCTTTGAGTGTTGTGCTTGTCGCTATCTTTTGATCAGTCGATTTTCGCAAATCAGAGTTGACTATGATAGGCTCAAACGCCATCTCGTGTTTGATAGTGGGACACACTTTTGGTTTCATCTCTTCTGCGTTTATCCCTGCCACAAGAGCAGTTATCACGACAAAAGAAAACTGTATTTTTTTTGCTTTCATTTTTTGCCTTAATAGAGAATTTTGCAGGGAGAAAAAAGAGTAAACGAAGTAACGTTTGAGGTATCTTTTGCTCTTCCCTACGCCAGTATTATCTGGTTCAAGTTCGACGGGTTTTGCTGTGCAATCTCAGTCGCTAATGCGACACCCCGAGAGACTATTTTTGGAATATAACTTTTATAGCTTAAATAAATCTTAAATAAAGAGTTGTTTTGTCTTAAAAAGAGATGAGTGGTTATTTTTTGGTATCTAAAACGTCACGAACGGTTCAAGATTGCCTGATATCTTTTCTCCTTGTGGCGTGATGAGAAAATACCCAAACTGCTTTTGATTGTGTACAAACCTCAACGCCTCTTCGTATGGCATGACGGAGATTGCCGTTGCCATTGCGTCGCATAGCGTGTTGTCCTCTTTGGCGACGATTGTCACTGAAACAAATGCGTTTCCTTGTGATTTGGTTTTGGGATTAATCAGATGGTGTTGTGATTTTGACTTGATATAGCGACGGTAGATGCCCGATGTTGAGATGGAAAGATTGGGGATTTTGGCGTTGAGTGTTGCAATCGTCCCAATGTCTCTAAAAGGATCTTGTACCGCAACACTGCAAAAACCGATACACCGTATATCACCACTCAATGCGATTTTTCCATTCAAAATACCACGTTTTTGATACATCTCGCTCACACAATCTACAGCAAACCCTTTGCCAATACCGCCAAGATCTATGATGATATCTTTGTCGATGGTGATATTGTGTTTGTTGAGTACAATTTTGTCTATATTTAAAACTGCTTTTTGTTTCTGTTGAGGTGTTGGGATCCGTTCCTCTTCGCCAAATCGATAGAGTGCGTGGGTGATTGAGCCTATCGTGATATCAAAGTAGCCATTGGTTTGTGTGTGATACTTTTTGCTTTGTGTGAGTATCTCTGAAAGTATAGGATTGGCGGAGATGTTTTTGTCTCTATTGAGCCGATAGACCAACGCCTCTTTTTGATAACTCGAAAGAATCATCTCAATCTCTTTGAGTTTTTGAAACCCATCTTCTATCTCATATGAGCGGTTGCTTTCAAGAGAAATAGTACAAAATGTCCCCATTATCACCTGTATACGATCAGTCATTTTAATCTGCGTATCTGCTATAGAAAATAGCGAAGAGAGAAGTAAAAAAATGAGTATTTGAGATTGTAGTGTTTTTTTGGTCGATGTTAAAAATTTAAGATTTTTCATAGATTATGTTTATTATGTTCCTTATGTCGAAAATGAGCATGAGATATTTTTAAAA
>DYPM01000005.1:22051-28852 GCA_020719895.1 Sulfurovum sp.
AGATTATGTTTATTATGTTCCTTATGTCGAAAATGAGCATGAGATATTTTTAAAAACTATCGTACCATCACGAAAATTAAATCAAAAATATAACAAAAGGAATTAAAATGAAACTAGATGATTTTGAGAATGAGCTTTTAGAATCCATTGAAAATAATGAGTGGAAGTCAAAAGATGAAGAGTTAGCAAAACGCACCAAAGAGTTACAAAGATACATCAAAAATCAAAAAAAAGTAGCTCTTTCAATTCGGATTAGTGAAAATGATATCTATGAGCTTAAAAAAAGAGCTTTAGAAAATGCAATACCGTATCAAAATATTATACAAATGTTGATACATCAATACAATACAAACCAAATCCGTTTGAGTATCTAAGTTCACAAAGAAAAACGATACATTCAATACTCAACACTCATAGTGAGTGTGTGAGACTCTGATGGGTAGAGTGTGCGTTGATCTTTGAGAGCATTGGCACTCTCTACACAAATAAACTCTTTATATCCAGCGTTGTGAACATCAGCCATATTTGAGGATTTTTCAATCCATGGATTCCATACTACAGTGGAGGTTGATCCACTTGAGAGAATGCGAATCTTTCGATTTCCATCGTCGATCTCTATCGTGTGATTATCGTAATGAAAGTAGACTCTATCTATCTCTTGATTAAAAACGATTACTTCTTTTTGGGTTTGTGTAGTTTTGGAGAGTTGGTCAAAGTAATTGGATGATTCAAGTCCTCTAACAGTAGTTTTGGCAATATCAGAAATATCAAAATAGCTATGCAGTGCTTGAGAGATCTCAAAAGATTTTGTATCTTGATTGGTTGTTTTAAGCGAAAGCTCCAATTTTTTTGAGAGTGTAATGGTTAGCGTCAATTCATAAGCGTACTCCCAAACTTTGGAGAGTCTCATCACTACAGTGCTTTGTTTTTGATTTTCGTGCCATGAGGCGATTTGCCATTTTGAGTTGCGAGCAAAGCCATGTTGAGGAAGTGTACTCTCTGTAGGATGCGGACCAAACCACGGCCAACAAATAGGAATACCGCCACGAATTGCTTTATTTTCTTGATAGTACGCAGTTTCACTTACCCAAAAAAGTGGTGTTTTGTTTGTTGCTTGATATGCAAAAAGATGGGCACCTTGGAGTGCTACTTTTGCTGTGCCAAATCCATTTTGGATCACCAAATATTCAAATCCGTTTTTTAATGTTTCTAATGTAATCATAGGCAAAATTATACTTATTCTATCTAAAAAATGCTCAAATTTTTGGCAAAGCCAAAAATTAGGTCTTCAGCAGACGGCTCTCGCGACTGGTCGCTCTTGTAAGATTTATATTTAATCAGAGGTCTCAATTCAATCAAACAAAATCATGCGGTATCATTTTTGCTTCTATCAAAAACTGTGAGGGTTTATAGTCGACTTTTTTGGCTTTATCGTAGCGTGCAAATGAGAGATAGAGAGCATCTTTAGCACGTGTCACTGCGACATAAAAGAGTCGTCGTTCTTCTTCGATACTGCTCATCATTTTTGTATTAGGAAAGCGTCCATCTACTAAATCGACTACATAAACTTCATCAAATTCCAATCCTTTGCTCGCATGCACTGTAAGTAGATTGACACCTTCGCCTTCGGTGAGTTCACCACCTCCAAGCACCATTGCATTGACAAACCTGTCTATCTCTTTGTAGTGTTCAGAAAGTTGCAATAACAATCTGGCTTTTTTGACAATTCGTTCTGTGGCTTCTTCTTTTTTTTCTTCATTGATCTCTCCGTTTTTGAGTCTTGATCTTTGATTGGAAAGCATATCGACGATATAAGCGTAGAGTGGAGAGTCGATGAGCGTAGCGAGAATTTTGCGTGGTGAACGCATCATAAGAGTAGTATCGATCGTTTCAAAAAAGAGTTGAAAATAACGTACAGCTTCGTTTTGAAGTTTTGGATGTTTGAGCAGTGGATGAGTATAGATGTGTCGTGGAAGATGCATCGAAGCAAATCGTGTCGCTGAACCTATCTCTTCATCATCATCAAAGAGTCCAAGTTGCATACTTTTTTTGCTATGAAATTTCGGCAACTCTTCGATACGAGGTCGAAGAATTCCCTCAAAAAGATCTCCCTTACCAAAATGCACCATACTTTGATAAATCTCTTTGGAGAGTGCTGAACCAACACTTGAAGCGTACTCAAAAAGATGAATAAACGCCATCATATCTTTGGGATTGACCAACAACGATGCAAAATCAAGAAGAAATTTGATCTCTTTAGAATCAAAAAATCCAGTTCCTCCTTTGCGTTTACAAGCAATTCCCATCTCTCTTAGACTAGCTTCGATACCGTCTGCGGAGGCATTATTTCTAAATATCACTGCGATTTTATCGGGTTGTCGCGGTGTGTTTTTGATCTGTTGAGCGATTGATTGGTGTTGTTCAAAAAGATCATTATATACCAACAGTTTGGGCGGTATCGCATTTCCTACACGTCCCACTTCAAGATGTTTTGGATAAATGCGTTCGTTTAGCTCAATCACACGATTGGCAAGAGAAAGAATTTGTGCGGTGGAGCGATAGTTTGTTTTTAGAGTGAAGACTTGAGCATCGCGGTATCGATTTGAAAAGGTGGCGATATTTTCGATTTTGGCACCATTAAAAGCATAAATACTTTGGTCATAATCTCCAACACAAAAAAGAGATCTCGGTTTGAGTGCATCGATCAATGCACTTTGCAGTGTATTTGTATCTTGATACTCATCTACCAACACTTCATCAAAAAGAATCGTATTATTTTGGAGATAGTGTTTGATATGAAGCAGAAGATCATTAAACGAGGCAAATCCATACTGCAACTTCTCCTCCTCAAAATCCTCCATTATATTGATATACGCGTCAATGAGAGGTTTGTGTTCTGGGTAGCGTTCCAAAAACCACTCATCGAAACTTTTCAATGAGTCGTTTTGATAGAGTGAATAGAGTTCGTAGAGGAATGTCGCTGAAAATGGCTGAATATCCAAAGCCATACGATCAAAACGTCGTTTTTCATAGATACTACGAAAAAGTGTTTTGAGTTCGGAAGGTTGTTTGAGAGTGAGGTTGGGATTGATTTTTTTGAGCCAACGGTAACTGACTGCATGAAAAGTTCCCGACTCGATTTGAGACACCACTTCACGAGAAACAAATCTCTCTAATCTTGATAGCATCTCTCCAGCCGCTTTATTGGTAAAAGTAAGAAGCAGGATTTTGGAAGGTGGCGTACCATTTTTGAGAAGATAAGCGATACGTCCGACGATTGTCGATGTTTTACCTGTACCAGCTGAAGCGATAATGAGATTGTGTCCTAATGGTGCTGTAGCAGCACTTCTTTGCTCTTGATTGAGTGTGCTTAGTGGCATACAACTCCTTGATATATTGAGAGACTAAAAAGATCTATTCTATCTGAAGCATTTGAACAAAAGCTCAAAATTAGGTTAAAAGCAATTGAACCCTCTGGTTAAATAGATTGCTTCACGACGTTTGCAATGACAAAGTACCGTCATTGCGAGGCTTGAAACAAACCGTGGCAATCTAAATAATATTTATTCAGATGGTATAATCTCTTAAAAAAATATAAAGCTTATTATGAAAAAACTCACTTTAGAGAACTATTTGGACAGTGTTCAGTTGCTACAAATCTACAATGGGACACATGAAAAAAATCGTGCTTTTGCCCTCAATCATCCCTCTCTTGCCAATAATCCCGTGGCGATGGTGAAAGCGTGGGTGAAGTCGCATCGTTATTACATTACTGAGCCGTTAGAGTCTGAACGTTATTGTGGTGCGATGGAGAAGATACGATATCTTTTGGCATTTGTTTTTTTGGTGTTGGGAGTGTTTGTGGGTGTTGGACTGCTTAGTTATAACGGAGATGAGCCTGTCAATAGTATGTATTATCTTTTTGCAGTGATTGTGATACCTCTTTTTGGAATGGCGTTGTCTTTAGTGTCAATTTTTGGGAGTCGGGGATTTGGGGATTTTTTGAGTTATTTTTTGCCACTCTATTGGATTGAGATGATGTTTGAGCGTTTTTTGCCACACAAAGAGCATCTTATCCTTAAAACTCCATTGCCACCTTTGCTTCAAAAGTGGTTTTTTATCGAAAGAATGCAGAGTTTTGCGATATTTTTTTCAGTAGGCGTTGTGGTAGCATTGCTTTTTGTGGTGATATTTAAAGATATTGCTTTTGGGTGGAGTACTACATTGATTTTTTCAGAAGATACGTTGCATAGTGGTTTGTTAGTGATTGCGACTCTATGGCAAGATTGGTTTGCTTCTGCGATTCCATCTGTGGAACTATTGAAATTGAGTCAATTTTATCGTTTGGGCGGAGGAGTGACTCCTGAGATGATCACGCACGCTGACAAGATGGGTGAGTGGTGGAAGTTTTTGTTGATGTGTGCATTGGTGTATGCGATTGGATTGCGGACGCTTTTTTGGATAGGCGTACGTTATGGATACGACAAACAACTCCAGAAGTCGTTTCTTGCACACAAAGAGATTCAGACGCTTATTCATCAATTTACCACACCACACGTCTCAACACAATCAAATCAAAATGAAGCCGTATTTGTAGAGCATAGAGAGCTTCATGACCAAACAGTTACAGTACATTTTCATCACTATACGTATGTGCTTGGATGGAACTTTACTTCCGATGAGATGGTGTTGGCAAACGATACGCAAAAAATAGAGGGTCAACACATCAATACTACAGGAGGCACACACTCTGTTGCAGATGATGATGCTATAGCTACAAATGCACACGGGAAAGTGCTACTCTATATCAAATCATGGGAGCCTCCGATGATGGATTTTTTGGATTTTTTGGAGATGCTGATTGAAAATCAAAAGATAGAAAGAATAGAGATATTGCCACTTGGAACACTCTTTCAAAACTATCAACCTGATTCAAAAGCAGTAGCAGTGTGGAGACGTAAAATAGAAACGCTTGAGGCACAAAAGGTATGGATTATCGATGAACAAAAGCAGTAGTTATCCCAAATTTACAGTAGTAGGACACCCAAATAAAGGCAAAAGCAGTATTGTCTCTGCATTGGCATTAGATGATTCGGTGCAGATTTCTGATACTCCAGGAACGACACAATTTAAACGTGCGTTTCCATTGAAAGTGGATGGAAAGATCATTTATGAGCTTTTTGATACACCTGGATTTCAACGTGCAAGAAGGATTTTGGCGTGGTTGCAATCTCAAGAGCCGATCACTGCTGATAAGCGAGATATATTGATAAGAACTTTTATTGATTTGCACCGAAATGATCCACGATTTTCTGATGAGATTGAGCTACTTGAGCCTATCGCAGAAGGTGCGGGAATACTGTATGTCGTAGATGCTTCTAAGCCCTATGGTCCTGAATATGAGACTGAAATGGAGATTTTACGATACACAGGACAGCCTTCTATTGCGATTCTTAATCTTATTGGAGACGAGGATTATCGTGAAGAGTGGAAGCGTGTTTTGGGACACTATTTCAAAATGGTGCGTACTTTCAATCCGATGAAAGCTACTTTTGAAGATCACATTTCACTTTTGGAGGGAATGGCACATCTCAAAGAGGAGTGGACCCAAGGCATCAAAATAGCCATCAAAGTATTGCGAGAGCTTCACGACCAAAAGATCAACGAAACCTCTGATGCGATTGTCAAATATATTCAGCAATCACTCTCTCATAAAGAGGTGTTGTTTTTGAGAAGTTCCAAAGCAACTCCAAAACAAGAGGAGGGTGTCAAAACCAAATATCAATCCTCTTTGATAGAGTTTGAAAAAGTGTGTGAAAAGCAGATCGAGATTATTTGGAATCATCGCAGCGTAGAAAAAGTAGAAAATTTGATGCCATTCAAAGAGACAGGACTTTTTTCACAAGAGAGTGCATCTGTATTTGGTTTAAACCAAAAAGAGCTTATCAAAACAGGAGCCGTTGCGGGTGCGATGACGGGGCTTGGATTTGATGCGATAGTCGGGGGAAGTTCGCTTTTATTAGGTTCGATTCTTGGAGGAGCGATTGGTGGCGTAGGTGCGTATGTCGGATATGACAAACTCTATCACACCAAAGTGATGGGACAACAGATGGGCAAACGCGAACTTATCGTAGGACCGATGCAAAATCTTAATTTTCCTTATATCCTGTTGGGACGTTCGCTCTATTTTGCTTCGCTTTTGGGAAGACGCTCTCATGCATTAAGAGGAAGTTTTATGATCAATAATGAGAGTTTTTCGATTCTGAAGTATATCGACGCTGAAAAACGAAAAGTGCTTGAGAAGTTTCACTATGCATTGCGAGAAGAGAAAGAGATGAGCCAAGAGACAGTCGAGTCTTATCTCAAAGTAATCAAAGAGATACTCTATCAACTTCTTGATGAGAAAGCATAGATGAAACTCAAAATAGAAACTCATATCTTTGACAGCAAAGATATCACCCAACTCTACCCTGCAGTAGTTGTCAAAACAGGCTATGGTGAAGAGACGACCCAAATGAGTTTGGAGTGGTTGGACAAAGAATCAAAAGGGAGAGTAGAAGTAGTCGGATATGGGATTTTTGTGCATCTTGGTGAAAAAGAAAAATATCAATTTGTCTTTGAGAGTCGCGAGGAGATGGATGCGTTGGTAGCAAATATCGCGATGCAACTCAAAAAGAAGTGAAGATTTATCTGACGTAACACACTTTTACAACCCAAAAAATCCTATACACTATGATTCTTTGACAAATGTCTCGACAATTTTGCCTTTGCGTTGAAGCACAATCAACACCTGCAACCAAC
>DYPM01000117.1 GCA_020719895.1 Sulfurovum sp.
AACAGGAAATTTGAGCGTGTCACATCAGTAAAGTATAAAAAAGCAATAAAAGAAGATATTTTGGGAGTATATAAAGTTGGTGCGGATGAGAGGACTCGAACCTCCACACCGTGTGGCACCAGATCCTAAGTCTGGCGTGTCTGCCAATTTCACCACATCCGCAAAAGAAGAAAAAATTAAGTGGTACGACCGTCAGGATTCGAACCTGAGACCGCTCGCTTAGAAGGCGAGTGCTCTATCCAACTGAGCTACGATCGCATAAAAAAATAAAACAGTTTTTTATGTACTAAACATAAATTTGGCGACTATATTTGAGACCTTCTTTATGGTACGCCAGAAGGGACTCGAACCCCTAACCCTCAGATCCGAAGTCTGATGCTCTATCCATTGAGCCACTAGCGCTTCATTGGGTTGTCTTTTGAGTATGGGGTGGATGACGGGGCTCGAACCCGCGACATACAGTGCCACAAACTGTCGCTCTACCGACTGAACTACATCCACCATCTGAAATAATTATTGTTACATTTGTGATTAATGTAAATGGTCGGAGTGAAAGGACTCGAACCTTCGACCCCCTGGTCCCAAACCAGGTGCGCTACCAGACTGCGCTACACTCCGAATAAGCTTCTTAGTCATAGCAGTGTATGAAAAAGGAATGTGATTATAGGTAAAAAAAAATAAATTGTCAATAGATTTTTGATATTTTGTATTTAAATATTTACTCAACTTAAAATATTTTCCCTATAATTAAATCAAGTAAAAAATATTCAAAAGGCTACAAAATGGCAAAAGAACGGTTTGGCAGGATTGGATTTATCCTCGCAGCAGCTGGTGCGGCGGTTGGACTTGGAAATATATGGAAATTTCCTTATATTACTGGAGAGTATGGCGGTGGTGCTTTTGTATTGATTTATCTTGTGACGGTGCTTTTGATAGGCTTTTCGCTTCTTTCAGCGGAGATGATGATAGGATATAAAGGCGGGAAAGATGCTGTAGGTAGCTTTGAAGCAGTTGCTCCCAATACGCAACGTGGTTGGAGAAATGCGGGGTTTATGTTTGTTTCGGGGTTGATTATTATGACCTTTTATTCGGTGGTCATTGGGTGGATTTTGCACTATATTTATCTCTCTTTTACTGGTGGACTTCCAAACAGTATCGAAACTGCTGAAAAAACCTTTGATGAATTAGTGGGCTATTCGCCTATTACAACAATCTTTTGGCATTTTGTTTCTACGATGATTACTGCGGTAGTGGTTTTGCGAGGAATTAAGGCAGGAATTGAAAAAGCCAATCTTATTTTGATGCCGTTATTGATGGCAATTTTGGTTGGATTGTTGATATATGCGATGCAGTTTGATGGATTTGGAAAGGCTTTGGAGTTTCTTTTTGTCCCCGACTGGAGCAAACTTAGCTCCGAAGCGATAGTAAGAGCAATCGGACACGCTTTTTTTACACTCTCTATTGGAATAGGAGTAATGCTAACTTATGCTTCGTCTATGAGTCACAAACAATCCATTTTTAAAGCCTCTTTTTGGGTTGTACTTCTTGATACAACCATTGCATTGATAGCAGGCGTAATGCTTTATAGTTTTATTTTTGAATTTAATGCCGAGGCAGGACAAGGACCCGGATTGGTATTTAAAACCCTTCCTGTGATACTCACACACATTGGAACGATAGGAACAGTGCTTGCTATTGCTTTTTTTCTTGCTCTCTTTTTTGCTGGACTCACTTCTGCTTTTTCATTGATCGAGCCTGCTGTGGAGTATCTTATCCAACGTCACAAATGGAGTCGTTATAAAGCGGTGACTATGAGTAGTGCGATCTATTTTGTTGTTGGTGTGATAGCGATATTGAGCTACACAAAAGAGTATGGTGCGATGTTTAGTATCGGAGGAAAACCTATTTTTGATATTTTGGAGTACACCACTGATTCGATTTTGCTTCCAACGGGTGGATTGTTGATCGCGATTTTTGTGGGATATGTGCTTGATGATACACAACGTAAAGCGACTCTTCACCATCAAGTTTCGCCATTTATCTATCATATATGGCGTGTGAGTCTGCGTTATATCGCTCCACTCGCGATTCTTTTTATGATGCTCAACAATTTTGGGATTATCAAAGTATGATTTACCAACCAAAGGAGATTATTTTATGGAACAGTTTTTAGCACAAGCCAAAGAGGCTTCAAGGGTTTTTACGACTTTAAGCGGTGCAGAAAAAAATCAAATACTCAAAGAGATGGCAAGTAGCATTAGAGAACAAAAAGCCGACTTGATTGAAGCAAATCACATTGATGCAGAAGAGGGAAAACGTAATGCCCTCCCTCCTGCTTTGATGGACAGATTGTTGCTTGATGAAAAACGCATCGAGTCAATGGCTATAGCAATCGAAGAGATTGCATCACTCAAAGAACCTGTGGGGCGCGTATTGGACGGATGGATTACCGAAGATAATCTTAAGATTGAGAAGGTCTCCATTCCTATTGGTGTCATTGGAATCATCTATGAATCACGTCCCAATGTCACCTCTGATACGGCTGCTCTTTGTTTCAAAAGCTCCAATGTCTGCATTCTCAAAGGAGGCAAAGAGGCCGAACACTCCAACCGTGCCATTGCGACACTACTGCAATCGGTTTTGGAGAAAAACAATCTCCCAAAAGCTCTTATTTCACTGATTCCTGATGCATCACGCGAAGGGGTTGCAAAACTGATCAAGATGGATAAATATGTAGATCTTATTATCCCAAGAGGCGGTGAAGGATTGATTCGATATGTAAACGAAAACGCTACAGTAAGCGTAGTCAAACACGACAAAGGACTCTGCCACACCTATATCGACAAAGATGCAAATCTCAAAAATGCAGTAGCAATCGCTCTCAATGCCAAAGTCCAACGCCCTGGTGTTTGTAATGCGATGGAGACGCTTCTTGTGGATAAAGCAATCGCCCAAACAGTACTTCCTGTGCTTAAAAGTGCTTTTGACGATGCTCACACACAACTCAAAGGTGATGTAAATACACAAGCTATTATCGAGGTTGATTTGGCAAGCGAAGAGGATTACAATACCGAATACCTTGCCAATATCCTCAATATCAAAGTAGTCGATGGCGTAGAAGAGGCGATTGAGCATATCATACAGTTTGGCTCAGGTCACTCTGAAGCGATTATCACCGAAAACATTACGACTGCAGAAATATTTCTAAATAGCATTGACGCGGCTGCTGTCTATGTGAACGCCTCTACACGCTTCACTGATGGCGGTGCATTTGGATTTGGTGCTGAAGTAGGAATTAGTACTAACAAACTTCATGCAAGAGGTCCAATGGGAATCGAAGGACTCACAACCTACAAATATAAAGTGTACGGCAAAGGACAGATTAGAAACTGACCTTTGCCGTACTTTTGTAAAAAAGTGCGTAAAACCTCTATAAATCTCAAAAAACTCATTTTTAGTAGCTTTATGTGCTATAGGAACACTTGCGTCCTTGCCACTCAAACGGACTTGTTCGCTTGAGTACACAACATCAATTAATAATACTTTACGTAAATATATTATAAGATATCCAAAATTATTTGAAAAGGTAATATAAAAATAATGAAATGTAATGTAGGTGGATTAGACAGAGCCATAAGAATGGTTTTCGGTGTAAGTTTTTGTGTAGTTGCATTGTTAAAGGCGAATATTGTTGCTGCGATTGTGGGAATCATACTTCTGTTTACTGCTATAACACGTTGGTGTATTCCCTATCAGTTTTTGGGTATCAACACGGGATATCAACTTAAGAAAGGCAGACATAAAAATATTACAAGCAGTCTTGTAGAGGGCTTTACAGTAAGTTTAATTCTTTATATATTGGTTTTGTTGGCTTATTTAATATGGAAATACATCCAGTCAATGATGCAGTGACAGATAAATACACTTGCTTAAACTTTCGTAACCATGAGATCTCAATCCTCAAATCTCCTTGGCTTTTATTTTGAAATTTTAAAAGCTCAAGCGGATTAGAATATGGTTATTTTTCCCCTTGTTTTTTCCCGTTGCTACTTTGTGGATACTCGGAGTGGCAATAGTTTACGCCATCGATTTTACCAAGAGAACAACATCCATTTGCAATTCCCATATTTACAAGTCCATCATTAAATGCCCAATAGTGTGTATAGCTTCCATCTCGTAACCACTCAAAAACCACTTGCACATCTGACGCATTAGAGTCTTTTGCTTGGTCGATATATTTATCAAGATCATCGATGTCCGTTACCTCAACAATACATCCTACTTCAAGAGCATCTTTTGTTGATACAACTCCTTTGGCGTAAAGCGTATTATAGAGATTTTGAATCGTTTCGATAGGATATTCGCCTGATTTAAGTTTTGCTACATCATCTGCTCGGTAGGGAATATTGGTGTTTGGGTAGAGCGTGATATTGAGGTCATATTTTTGTGCGAGTTGATTGACTGCTTCGATATGTTTTACTTCAGAGTTATTGGCAATGTTGGAGAGTTGATTGGCAGATTGTATAGCGTAAATATCAAGATAAACCTCTTTGGCAAGTTTCTCTTCACTGTACATATATGCAATAGAGTCTTTAAGCTCTTGTGTGAGTGCGGATTGTGGTGATGCTATCGCATCGGTTACATTTGATGGCATATTTTCTGTGTTGTCACTGTTATTACTGCTACATCCACTCAATACGACTGCTACTGCAAATAGCAAAAATATCTTTTTGGTTTTAATTTTCATAACTATACCTTATGGTTTTATTTGTTTGAAATAGTATCTAAAGGAGTGTTAATTCAATGTTAAGTGTATTTTAAAAACAAAAGAAGATTGAGGAGTGTTAAAAGAAAAAATGGTCAAAGATGTAATCTATATCAAATCCATCTCTTCCAAAAGGAGAGAGATGAAATAAAAACCTATCGAATAAGGTCAAAGAAGTAATCGGTAGTCGCGATACCTTTGGTCTCTTCGTCGAGTTGGTCGAGTACTTTATTGGTAATCCATGTAAGCAAGTTCAACGCTCCATCATATCCACTAATAGAGTATCTGTGGAGGTGATGTCTGTCAAAGATTGGGAAACGGGACCGTTAAAAATTCTGTGTCAATCTATTAGAATATCAA
>DYPM01000006.1 GCA_020719895.1 Sulfurovum sp.
TTATATCTTAGACTCGGTTCATTTTATGATTATCCGATAAAATAGGAATATCTATTTTTATGATACAGGAGCGATAATGTATGAAATCACACCAATGATTAAAGGCGAAGAGGTACATTTTAGGTTGCCAGATCCAGCGTTTTATGAGGCACTTGGATATGAAGGAATGAAAGATTTGATGTATCGATTTTATGATGAGATATATGAGAGCAGTATCGCCAATTTTTTTCCACAAGACGAAGAGGAGTTTGCCAAAGTCAAAGAGAAAAATGCACTTTTTTTTATCCAGCTTTGTGGAGGTCCTAAGGTGTATGAGGCGGGATCACAAGAGGGAGATTTGCACAAATATATGATTCGACTTCATGATGATTTTTCGATCTATGAGAAATCTCGCACAGAGTGGCTTGGGTGTATGGAGACCGCGTTGCGTCATACAGATATTGCTCAATCTCTCAAAGACAATTTTTGGGAATATCTCGAGGCATTTTCTAAACTCACAGTCAATAGTTTCACTGATGGCAGTCACTACTACGCCGCCTACACGCAGATGAAAATTGACAAATAAGGGAATCTCTAAAAACTGTCATACCGAACTTGATTTCGTATCTCATATGCCCCAAATACGAGATTGCGGGTCAAGCCCGCAATGACAAGATGGAGTTTTTTAGAGATGTCCATAAGTCAATCCCCAATCGCTTTAATCCAACTTAGGCTAAAATAGTCCAATTTTTTTTAAAGGTGGCTTAATGTTTGGAATTGGTTTTACGGAGTTGGTGATGATAGCGATTGTCGCGATTCTATTTTTGGGACCGGATAAACTTCCTGGTGCGATGGTGGAGTTTGCAAAACTGATTAAATCAGTCAAAAAGATTATCACAGATGCAAAAGGATCACTTGAAGAAGAGGTAAAAATAGCCGAATTTAAAGAGCAAGCGATAGGTTATAAACAGGAGCTTCGGGGTGTCACCGATGAGTTGCGTGGATTTAAAAATATCTCTATAGAAGAGATCATTCACGCCAAAGAGAGTTACGGCGAGGCTCTCACTCCAGCCCAAAAGCACCAAGCACAGATTGAAGCACAACACAAAGAGATGACACAATCTGTAGCATCAATCGAAACCAAACAAGAGTATGCTCAAATCAAAACCAAACCACAATCTCCTCAAGAGGCATCACCAGAGGCATCACCAAAAATAGAGATTTCAAAAATAGATGAGACCAAAAAAGGAGATGCATAATGTTATTTGATGATCTCAAACCTCATATTGCCGAGCTTCGTACGCGTTTGGTGCATTCTGTGGCGGCGGTGATTGTATTTGCTTTTGTTGCGTTTGGATTTAACAAGGAGATTATTGAGATAGCCAAAGCACCATTGGTTGATGTAGTCCATGGAGATCCTTTTATCGGTGGTATTGGTATCTTTTTTATTGCTCTTAAAGTCTCTATTTTTACGGGATTTTTGCTCTCTTTGCCTGTGGTTTTTTGGCAATTGTGGCTTTTTATTGCTCCAGGACTCTATCAGCATGAAAAGCGGTATGTGATTCCTTTTGTGGCAGTCTCTACGCTGATGTTTTTGATTGGTGCGGGATTTGCTTATTGGGTTGTGATTCCGCTTGGATTTGAGTTTATGTGGCTTTTTGCGGGAAATCTCGTGAGTTTTTTGCAAGGACTTGATGAGTATATTGATATTTTTACCAAACTTTTGTTTGGATTTGGATTGGCGTTTGAGATGCCTGTGATTTTGTTTTTTTTGGGTCTATTAGGATTAGTGACTGACAAAACCCTAAAGGACTATTTTGGATATGCGGTGGTGATTATATTTATTGTCGCTGCGGTTCTTACGCCACCTGATGTTATGACACAGCTTTTGATGGCAGCACCTTTGGTGTTGCTTTATGGGATTTCGATTGTGATTGTAGGCATTGTAAATCCTTATAAATCAGATGAAGTGTAATCCTCTTTTTGTGCGATATGATTTTTGATGGATTTATTGACTTACTCTTATGACTACACTCTTCCGCAATCGCTTATAGCTACACTTCCTGTTTATCCTCGAGATAGTGCGAAGCTATTGGTTTACGATCGGACAATCAAACGTATAACTCATACTACATTTTCTGATTTATTGACATATATTCCTAAGGAGTGCGTTGTATTTCTCAACGATACACGTGTGATAAAGGCACGTATTTTTGGACACAAAGAGCTTGGCGGAGGCAAAATAGAGCTTCTTTTTGTGAAATCTCTTGATGCGTATCGTTCGCTTGTGATGATTCGTGGCAAAGTCAAAGTAGGAATGCGACTCTATTTTGAAGAAGGATTGTGTGCTACGATCAAAGAGATGCACGATGATGGAATGCGTACGGTCACATTTGATAGCGGCGTGCTGTTGCGATTTGAGGCGTTGGTAGCGATACTCGATAAAATCGGACATCTTCCACTTCCACCTTATATACAGCGTGAAGATACGAAGCAAGATGCACACGATTACCAAACGCTTTTTGCACAAAAAGCAGGAGCAGTCGCAGCACCAACGGCTTCATTGCACTTTACTCCAGAGCTACTTGCGAAACTTCACTCAAATCATTCTGTTTATACGGTGACGTTACATGTTGGAGCAGGTACATTTAAACCTGTAGAGAGCGAAAATATCACAGATCATCCAATGCATTCGGAGTGGTTTGATGTTCCACAAGAAGCAGTTGAGGTGTTGCAGAGCAAAAGGGAGATTTTGGCGATTGGTACGACTGTCACTCGCACAATTGAGTACTTTTGGCGTACTCAAAAAATGCAAGGAGAGTGTGACCTCTTTTTGCATCCTGCCAATCCTCCAAAACGTGTGAATTATCTTTTGACCAATTTCCATCTTCCTAAAAGTACCTTATTGATGTTGGTAGCGGGGTTTATAGGAAGAGAGAAGGCGTTGGAGTTGTATCAAGAGGCGATATCGCATCGCTACCGTTTTTTTTCATACGGCGATGCGATGTTGATTTTATAAAAGTGGTTGATTGTTGAGCTTTACTTTGCCGTTTTGAATGGTGATTTGGTACTGTTTTTTGCCTTGATAGTCTTGCGGTGGAAAAAGCATTAGTCCCATCATCAAACGTGGATCTTGTCCCAATACTCCCAAAAGCTCGGACGAGAGTTGAAGTGTAGCATTTCCATCGATGGCATATAGAAGTGCTTGCGGATCATTTTGAGGTGTAAAAAAATCAAATGTTGGATTTGGTTTGAAATAACCATTGAGCATCAATCCAGGAATCGTACCTTTTGGTGCGGTAATACTTTCGATGGAGAGTTGGGAGAGTTTTAATACAACTCCTTTTGAAAGTATTGTGTTGATTGCTTGTGATAATTCAATATCATCAATAGTCTGTTTTTGGAGTGTTGCGACTGCGACAGTGTCGAGATTTTGAATCTCTGTCTCCAACTTTAGAGTGTTGAGTGTGTATTCTTTTTCGAAAGTGAGCTTTTGGATCTCAAAACGCTCGTAGAGATGTAACAAACCATTCTCTTCTTTGGTCTCTCCTTCGCTACTTATTTCGTATGCGTCATACATCACTCCTTCTGGATGACTAATCTCGATTTGCTTTATCATAAAATGTGATAGCTCAAAAGGATTAGCTGTGGAGCTTCCTTTAAATTGTGATAGCGTTGCCACTGTTCCATCGGAATTTTGGAGCATTATTGTGTCTATTTTTTGTCTGCTTTGGGTTACTTTTTTTTGTTCTAACTCTCCCTCGAAAACAAACCCGTTCATTACGAAGCGGTTGGTTTTATTGTTGACAGTATGGGTTTGATTGATATCTTTGAGAGATCCACTGAAGTGATCAAAAAAAAGATTGATTTCAATATGAGCCAAAAGTGTTTTATTTTTGAGTATCGTTTGGATTGTATTTTGTGTAGCGGTGTCCCACTGTTCAATATCACTGAGTGGAATTTGAAGCGGATAGAGATCAGCTGATAGTGCTGATTGAGTGTCGGGAAGATAAGCAATGTCTGCTCCCCACACCATTCCTTCTATAGCTTTGATGTTTTGTTCGTTGAGCTCTATGCCTTGTGATTGTAGATATTTTGTAGCTGTTTTTGTATCTTTGATGGAGATTTCAAAATGATCATTTTGTGTATCGATTGGATTTTGGGTGATTGTAAAGCCATTGTTTTGCAAAAGCGTTATTTCGTGTTGTGTTTTCTCTTTGAGCTGCTCGATGAGGTTGTTTTTGCCAATACTAAAGTAGTAAATAACGCTTACTGCGATAATGATAAAAAGTCCGATTACGGTGCCTATGATTTTCTTTTTCATTTTATTCCTTTGTATTTTTGTAGAGCATCGTTAGATGTTCCATTTTGCGTCCCATATTGAGAAGTGCCATATCCGCAAGTACCAATGCCATCATCGCTTCGCACACCACTGTGCCACGAATTGCTACGCATGGATCATGTCTTCCTGTGAGACTGCATATTGTATCATTGTTGTGAATATCAATCGTCTCTTGAGGTTGAAAAATTGATGGCGTGGGTTTGAAATGGGTTTTGACTATGATAGTTTGACCGTTGCTAATCCCGCCAAGCATTCCACCTGCATGATTGCTTGCAAATCCTGTTGTGCGGATTGGATCATTGTTTTGGCTTCCTTTGTGTCGTGGAGCGATGATTCCGTCTCCAATTTCTACGGCTTTGGCAGCATTGATTCCCATCATCGCATCAGCAAGCATCGCATCAAGTTTATAGTAGAGTGGCTCACCCCAACCTATCGGTACGCCGACAGCTTGTGTGAGTACTACGCCACCTACAGAGTCATGTTTTCCTTTTGCGTGAAGGATTGCTTTTTCTTGCGATGATTCCATATCGGGATCAAGAGCATAGAGTTTGGAGGTTTTGGCATGTACAAAATCCCGTTTTTGACCGACAATACCGTCCACTTCACACAAACCACTCATGATCTCCACGCCAAGTTCTCGTAGCATCAGTTTAGCAATCGCACCACCTGCAACTCTTGCTGCCGTCTCTCTTGCGGAGCTTCTTCCGCCACCACGATAGTCTCGTACGCCGTATTTGTGAAAGTAAGTAAAATCAGCATGACCAGGACGAAAGAGAGATTTGATGGCATCATAGTCTTTTGATTTTTGATCTGTATTGAAAATCACCATAGCAATTGGTGTGCCAGTGGAGAGACCTTCAAAAGTTCCTGACAAAATCTCAACACGATCCTCTTCTTTGCGTCCTGTCTCCAAATTGCTTTTCCCAGGTTTGCGTCTATCGAGTTCAGATTGAATATAGGCTTCATTGATAGTGAGTCCTGCTGGAACACCATCTATAATACACCCGATCGCTTTGCCGTGTGATTCGCCAAATGTAGCGAGAGTCAATCGTCGTCCAAATGTATTCATTTGTTCAACTCCTTGAGTGCAATTTGTGCTGCTTGTTGTTCGGCAGATTTTTTGCTTTTGCCTTTTGCGGTGGCGATACGTTCACCATGAAGTGATACTCCTACTACAAACTCTTTTTTGTGGTCAGGTCCTGAAGTGGTAATGATTTCGTAAAGAGGTGTCGTTCCGTGTGTTGCTTGTGTGAGTTCTTGAAGTGCGGTTTTAAAATCTCGCGAGAGAGCATCAAGTTCTATTTTGGGATGACACGCTTCGATAAGTCTTATTGATATTTCACGAGCTTTTTCAATTCCTGACTCTAAATAAATAGCACCGATGATCGCCTCAAATGCATTGGAGAGAAGTGACGGTTTGTCTCTTCCGTTGTTGTTCTCTTCGGCTGGAGAGATGTAAATATATTCTCCTAAATTTATTGTGCGTGCAATGAGTGTAAATCCGCTTTCATTGACCAATGAAGCACGAATTTTGGAGAGTATTCCTTCATCAGAGTTTTTAAATTTGTGAAAAAGATACTCGCCGACGATTAAGTCAAGCACGGCATCTCCTAAAAATTCAAGCCGCTCATTATTGTAGGGCTTTTTGCAACTTTTATGCGTCAAAGCCTCAACAATCAATTGTTCATTACCAAATGTATAGCAAAGCCTTTTTTCAAGATCACTGTAATGGCTCATTTGATTCCTTTGGATATTGATTTTAGCGGAGTGTATGCAGTAGATAAAGGTTTGAAATATCAAAAAGTGACTGCTCGCAAGTATATAAAATCACTATTAAATAGCATCTTAAAAAAGAATGTCGATGTAAAAAGTGGTGTGTTACAATGTCGTCATAAAAAACAACCCAAGGAGTCAAAATGACTCCTTTCTTGCCAAAGGCAAAGCTTTAGCAAACTTGTACAATCTAAACTTGTTTGGATTGTACAAAATTTAATAGTAGGAGACAAAATGCGTGAAGATATTGCAAGATTGACAATGAGAGTAATGGTGGGCGGTATGATGCTCTTTCATGGGATTCATAAAATCATCAATGGAATCAGTGGTATCAAAGCGATGCTTCAAGCACATCATTTGCCTATCTGGTTGGTAAACGGTGTTTATGTTGGTGAAGTTCTTGCTCCGTTATTGTTGATATTGGGATGGAAAAGTCGTATTTGGGCAGGCGTGATCGCGTTTAATATGATAATTGCAATTTTTCTTGCTAAGGGCTCGAGTCTTTTTTCTCTTGATGTGCATGGAGGATGGGCGATAGAACTTCCAATGTTCTATTTGGGACTTTCGGTTGTGATTATTTTATTGGGATCGGGTCGTTTTGGGATCGAAAAAGAGTGATTGAGCCATCTGAATAAATATAAACTTTACAAGAGCGAACAGTCGCGAGAGCCGTCGGCACGAAGACCTAATTTTGAGCAAAGTTCAGAAGCGGATTTTGGGAGTTTTTTGGCTTATAGTGAATAAAATTAGATTGTATGAGAGTGTGATGTGGTGGAGATGAGGGGGATCGAACCCCTGTCCTAAAACAGTTAGAACCATGACTCTACATGTTTAGTTGGTGTTGTTTGTTCTCATCTTGCTTCGTACTACAGCCCAAAACTATGCAAGACCAGCCTAAAGGTTCATTCGAGTGATAGGCAACACACGAAGATAGTCATCAAGAATGATACTTCATAATCTGGCTAAGACGACGTTACCAGCGAAGCAGTCCAAAGTTGGTTAACTTACGCTACTTTAGCGAAAGCTGGACGATAGTTTGTATTGTTTGCGTTTAATTGCGATGAGCCGTGTAACGGAATTGCTCAGTCCGACATGCACATAGCCCCGACTACTCCAGTCGAAACCAAGTCATCCCCACATATTAGTGATAAACAAAGTGTACCAACCTGCTTTTTTATCAACTAAGGCACTAATTATAGCCATCAAGAATTGTATTGTCAAGAGATTTATTTTGAGAAAGAAAATCGATAGAAAATGTGTGAATAAAAGGAAGAATTCTCATCATTGCGATTGGGACACACCCAATCGATCAAGATAGTATTATTTTGAAAGTGCTATTTTGGAGGCTTCTGCTACGCGAGCGAAACTTTCAGGAGCGTTCATCGCCATATCAGCAAGAACTTTTCGATCAAGTTCAATATTTGCAAGTTTAAGTCCATGCATCAATCTTGAGTAGCTCACTTCATTGAGTCTTGCTGCTGCATTGATACGAACAATCCAAAGTCTTCTAAAATCTCTTTTTCTTTGTCTTCTGTCGCGGTAAGCATATACCATTGAGCGTTCAAGTTGCTCTTTTGCTTTTCTAAAGTGTTTTCTTCTGCCACTGTAGAAGCCTCTTGCTTGTTTTAATAATTTTTTGTGTCGTCTATGTCGAACAAAACCGTTTTTTACTCTCATTTTATTTCCTTTACCTGAAACTTGTACCCATCTTTGGGGTTATAGTAGGTGTCAAACCTTGGTTTGAGCTTGCCTCTAATTAATGTAAATCATTAGAGGGAATACTACTTAGTCGAA
Source organism: Sulfurovum sp. (assembly GCA_020719895.1). Taxonomy (GTDB): domain Bacteria; phylum Campylobacterota; class Campylobacteria; order Campylobacterales; family Sulfurovaceae; genus Sulfurovum. Next base: position 7,889 of record DYPM01000006.1, read on the forward strand.
TCAACCTTAGTTGATCATCTCTTTGATGTTTTTTGCATCTGATGCGTGAACATACTTTGCACTTCTCATATGTCTTTGGTGTGTGCCATCGACTTTGGTAAGAATATGACTTCTAAAAGCGGTTCCTCTTTTGATTTTGCCACTCTTTTTTACCTTGAAGCGCTTCACTGCACCTTTTACACTTTTCATTTTTGGCATATGCTTACTCCCTATTGGATTTTTTTAGTTAGATAAGGTTATCTACGTAAAAATGGGAACAAATTCTATCTCAAAAAAACTAAAATTGAGATAAATAAATGTTCTTTATGTAAAAAATATTCAATGACCCATTTTTTGACTTTGTTGTCTCAACATCCCTTGTATCTCGAAGAGTGGCAAAGGTTTAGCAAAGTAATACCCCTGAAAATAATCACATCCAAAAACAGTCAATAGATCCGCCATATCTCTGTTTTCTATCCCTTCGACTACCACTTTCATCTGCAAGCTATGTGCAAGAAGTATCATCGCTTGCACAATCTTTCTATCATCTTCTTCTGTCAAGATATAGTCTACCAATGATTTATCAATTTTTAAAACATCTGCGGGAAATTTTTTGAGATAAGAAAATGAAGTATATCCCGTACCAAAATCATCTAATGAAATTCCTACACCAAGCTCTTTGAGACGATGAAACTGTGCAATTGTATTAGCCTCTCCGTTCATCGCACTTCCTTCGGTGATCTCAAATTTTAACAGTTCAGGATTCACTTGTGCATAAGCGATTTTTTGGCGTACCTCATCGACAAAGTTTCCACTTTCGATTTCGATCATTGTCATATTGATTGAGACTGTAATAGGCTTGAAGCGAAAAATCTCCCAACGTTTGAGCTGTCGAAGCACCTCATCCAAAATATACCGTCCAAGTTCAATAATAAATCCCGTCTTCTCCATCAATGGAATAAAAACATAAGGAGGAATCATTCCAAGCTTTGGATGTATCCAACGAATTAGAGCCTCTGCTGAAACAATCTCGTGGGTTTTAGCATCTACAATTGGCTGATAGAATACTTCAAACTCTCTATTGCTCAATGCGTCAGGCATCTCTTGATAGAGCTTGATTTCGTCAAAAACAAACTTGCCTCCCACAGAAGAGAAGTACTCTCTTCTTCCCATTCCAAGCGATTGTGCTTTTGAGAGTGCTTTGTAGGCGTTGTTGAGTTGATTGCGTCCGACATTTCCATCGGGATAAAAACTAATTCCTACTGATGTGCTAAGCTGAAGATTAATATCTTGTACTTTATAGAACGCCTTAAGGTCATTTTGGATTTTATCCACCAATCGATTGACCTCTTCGTCGTCAAATACTTCAGGCACAATCAGCAAAAAGTTATTCTCATATGCATGATAAACCTCAACCTCTCTTTTGTTAGCAAGATCTTTCATGTATTTGGCAAGTTTGATCATGATTTTGTTGAGTTGATGATAGCCTACCATTGAGCGAATCTCAGAAAATTGGTCGATACTAATAGCGATAACAGCAAGCTTATTGTGACTCAAATGAGATCTTGAATAAAAAGCATTCATATCCTCAATCGCTTGTGCTTGGTTGGGAAGCTTAGTGATTTGATGGCGATATTCTGATACTTTATAAGCTTCTTTCATTCTTAAATCATGAAGAATCACCATATATTTCCACGCAAGATGGTCTTGATCTGCTGATGTGCTAATATCAAAATAAAGATTCACCAGAATCTCATCTTTGTTATCGCCTATCGACATTGTGATATTTGGATAGCGTCGAAGCGTAGAGCCTCTTTGTGGGGAATCTTCTTTGAGCAGTTGTTCAAACCGCACCCACTCTTTTTTTGGTTTAAACTTCAGCTCTACTGCAAACGACGCAAAGAGATACTCCTCTCCCAAACGCAGAAACTTCTCCATTGCTTTATTGGCATAGACAACTTCAAGTTTAGGCGAAAGTACCAAAATGCAATCTTCGGAGAGTTCAAATCCCTCTTTTATCAACTCCACTTGTTTTTGTGACGCACTTTGAACATTTTTTTGTTGGCGATTTTTCCAAATCAAGTAGAGCAATATAAACAAAATTAATATCAAAAAAATAAAGAGACCATCTTCAACCCAAAATGAAAATTGATTCCCTGCAGGTATATTTTCCATACTCAAACCTTTATGTAAACAATAAAATCCTCAATTAAGAACACTATTATCATATCTATTTTCAACTTAATGCCCTGTCTCAAGCTTCTTTTGAGGCAACAACAACACGCTCAATACAACGTGCAGTCACTCTCAAATGTGTATTTTGTAGCGAAAAAAGTTCATCTTCTTGGATTGATTCAAGAGAAACTACTATGCCATTTTGAGAAATCTGTCCCCATCCTTCATTGACTCTATTGTCTGGATTTTGAAGAAGTGTCGTTTTGTCAAACATTTGAAGCGTTTCGCTTTGGTGACGAATCAAAAAATGTATCGTTTGGTGCAACTTCTCATACATCAATGCCACCATCTCTTCTTTGATTTGTAGAGAGTAAAGATACGCACGCACCATCTCGTCTTGCAACCTAACACTATCGCTCTCTTTGAGAGTAAGTTGTCTAAGTGGTGAGAGTTGTCGATGTATTTGATACAAATAACTCAACTGCTTCTCTTTTTTCTCCAAAGAGAGTCGCATCGCTTGCCCAAATCTCTCCATAAGTTCCAAAAGAGCATATCGTATCTCATTTTTATCAGGCAACACCATCTCAATCGCTGCACTTGGAGTTGGCGCTCGCAAATCTGCAACAAAATCAGAGATAAGCGTATCCACTTCGTGTCCAACAGCACTCACAATTGGTGTTTGCATACCAAAAATTGCATCCGCAACTCTCTCTTCATTGAACGCCCAAAGATCCTCCGCACTTCCTCCTCCTCTTCCAACTACCACCACATCAGCACAAAGTCCATCAGCAACTCTCAACGCATGTGCAATCTCATACGAAGCCTGCTCGCCTTGTACTAACGTATCCACTACCACCACTTCAAGTAACGGCCATCGTTTGTCAATAACTTTGAGCATATCATAAAGTGCTGCACTCTCTTTTGCAGTCACTAATACGATTTTTTGGATCACTTTTGGAATTGGTTTTTTGCGAAGTGGATCAAAATAACCACGCTCTTGAAGTCTTTTTTTGAGCTGTTCGTAGGCTAATGCCAATGCACCTTGTCCATAAGGCTCAATTGATACTGCATAAAATTGATATTCACCTCTTGGCGTATAGACTCCAATAGATCCTTCAACGACAATTTGCATTCCTGTTTCGATACGAATTTTCATTTTAGCGACACTCGAACGCCACATAATACATTTGATAGAGGAGTCTGCATCTTTGATAGAAAAATAGAGATGACCAGAGGTGTGATACGTCACCGACGCCACTTCTCCCTCCACAAGAGTATGCATAAAAGTCGCTTCAAGCAACGATTTGATTTTGGTATTGAGTGAAGTAACCGAAAGAAGCTGACTCATTGTGGTTTTTGTGCAATTAACAGCGTCGAGATACCCAATGAAAAAGACTGAAGATGTTTCATTTCAAAACCCGCTTCAAGCAACTCATTACGTAACATTTCAGTTGTCAAAAAAGCTTCGATGGAGTCGGGAAGATAACGATACGCTTCGTAGTTTTTAGAGATCCATCCTCCAACTCTTGGCAATACACGCTTCATTCCAAAATCTACCATTCGATTCACAACTCCGCTACGATCATGTTTGGTAAACTCCAATATTACGACAATGCCATTTGGTTTTAAGGCACGATAGAATGCTTCTAACGCCTCTTTACGATCTACAACATTACGAATGCCATACGAGATGGAGATGATCTCTGTACTCTCATTCTCAACAGGAAGTTCTTGTGCTTTTCCTTCGATAAAAGTCGCAAAATCAATCTTTTCTCGTGCAATATCAAGCATTCCAACCGAAGGATCAATACCAACAAATCGTTCTATCTTTACTCCCTTTTGCGTGGCAATCTCACGCCACATCATCAGAAGATCTCCTGTTCCTGTAGCTACATCGGTGAGTTGGGTCAATGTGGATTGATCAAGAATCTCCAACGCCTTCTCGCATCCTCTTTTGCGCCACTGCTTGTCGATTCCCAAACTCATCACTCTATTTGCCAAATCATAGGTGGAAGCGATATCATCAAACATCGCTACTATTTTTTCTTGTTTCTCTTTTTTATCAATTAATGTTTCAATGCCCAAGATTTTTGCTCCATATCAGAATATCTCTTTTCCCATATTGATGGTGAAGAAACTGTAGATTCATATCAATATTATAAGATAACGGATTTGTAGAGAGCTTAGGGGTTTGATAAAGAAGCAGCCAATCAAGTCTTTGAGCAAGTACACGTAACATTCCTTCACCACCTTCTACAAGTACAAAAGAGGGAATTTCTAAAAAATCAAGCTCGTCTGTGATGATTACATCTCTATTTGGTACACCAAAAAGCGGTATCGTAAGATCAAATGTTTTTTGACGAGAGTAGATGGTGACATCTGGAGCCAATTCTCCCGCAAAACGACAATCAAGTGTTGGTCTGTCCGCTCTTACAGTATTGCCACCAATAAGCAATCTATCACAAACTCCTCGTAACTGATGTACGTGATATAACGAATCAGTTGCACTCAAGTATCCTCCGCCAATGCGACCGTTTGAGGTTTGAGCCAACTTAAATAACACAAAAGCTTTTTTTTGCCAAATCTTAAACGGCTCAATAAGTATCTCTGCTTCACTCTGAAGTACGCCAAATGTTACATTTGAAAGCAGTCTCATTCCGCCATCATGACCTTTGATTGGATCTGAAGTAGCAATCACTACTCTTTTGAGCGAAAGTTTTGCAAGAAGAGTTGCACAGGAAGGAGTTTTGCCGTGATGAGAACAAGGTTCTAAAGTGACATACATCGTACATTCATTAAAAAAACCATTATCAAGTGAAAGAAGAAAATCATGAGAAAAAGAAGCATCCAATGGATCAAAAAAGATTGAAGAAGAAGAAAGAGAACAGTACGCCTCTATCAGTGCCAACACTTCAGCGTGTGATGTACCCGCTTTTTGATGAGCTTGGAGACTCAAAAGACGACCATTTTTGATCACTACAGCACCAACTGCAGGATTGGGATAAGTCAACCCTTGATACTCCCATGCCTTGTGAAGAGCCAAACGCATCCAAAAAGCATCATCAAACATTTCTGCTTTTTTGTTGAAATTCAAATCCAATTTTAATGAGAAGAAGGTTCAAAATGAATGTCAATGGAAATTGAATCCATTCCATCTATCACCTCTTTTACAATATCAACTTTTTTAACACCCATATATTTTCTGACCACTTCAACGATTTCGGATTTCATACCCTCCATCATAAAGTTTGCTTTCGTACTCTCTCTGTCGGTCATAATTGCTACCTTCAGTCTGTCTTTTGCAACACTCGAGCTTTCCTTTTTTTTGAGAAAATCAAACATACCCATTATTTAAAGATCCCCGCTATTTTTTTAAAGATCCCATCACCATGTAGAGATTCTACATTGACGATAGGCACTTTTTTGCCACACAATCTTGCTGAGATGCGCTTATATGCTTCACCTGCTAAAGAGTTGTTGTTAAGAATAATAGGATTGCCTCGATTGGATGCGTCAATTATCCCTTTGTCTTCTGGGATTTTTCCCAAAAGTTCAATATTTAAAATCTCAAAAATATCACTACTTTTTAGCATTTCTCCAGTTTGTACCATTTCTGGTCGGATACGATTAATGATAAGATATTTTTTGACCTCTAGTCCATCCTTGACTTTTTGTGATTTTGAATCAAGAATTCCAATCGCACGATCAGCATCTCTAATAGACGAAACTTCTGGATTGACTACAATAATTGCTGTATCTGCAAACTCAATCGTATGTTCAAATCCACCCTCAATTCCCGCAGGTGCATCAAGAATGACAAACTCATACTCTTTTCTAAGATCATCAATCAATTTTTTTATTTTTGATGACTCCAATACCGACTTGTCTTTGGTTTGTGATGCTGCAAGAAAAAAGAGATTTTCATTTACCTTGCTTTTTACTAATGCTTGTTTAAGACTTGCTTCTCCGTCCATCACATGTACCATATCATAGACAACACGATTTTCTAACCCTAATATCATATCAAGATTACGTTGTCCTAAGTCAAAATCAACTAAGGCACACTTTTTGCCTTCAAATGCAATACCCAAACCAAGATTTGCGACTGCTGTTGTCTTGCCAACACCACCTTTTCCACTGATGACTGCAATCACTTCGCCCAAATGTTATCCTTTGAATCTAATGGTGATATACTAACAATATTATCATTAAGTTCCACCAAACAAAGAGTATTTTGAAACCGATAAGTTTCAATCACTAATCCGTGAAACACAATATTTGCTTTTGGTGCTACCGAAAGTATCATAACACGCCCTGTACAACGCACTGAACCATGCACTTGATATTTTGCAATAAAATTTCCTCGAACATCGATACTTGCACCGCTATTAATTTTATTCAGAGCAATCAAATCCCCATCAACATTGAGTTCCTGACCACTACGTAGCATTTTGTCGTGAACTAAAGATTGTTTGTGATTCATCATTTCAAGCTCTACTTCTTTGGCTTCAAGTTTTTTCTTTTCCATTTCAAGTTGATTCTGTAACATATTGATTTTGAGATTAAATTTTTTCCTTTCATCGTCAATATCGTTTTCGAGTTCTTTTCTGCTTCGTCCTTCTGGCAAATTGACATTTTCCAAAAAATAAAGCGATTTCACAGCAAGATATTCTCGAAGATCTTGACTTACTTCTCCTCTGAGTACAATCAAGTGATCTCTAAAAATAAGATAGTTAGCATTCAAAAACTCTTTGAGTGTTGTTATATCTTCGACTGATTCGACTGATACATCGTATATTTTGACTGAATATTGTCTTTTTTTCAACACTTGCCCCTCGTTATTTATTCCACTCAAAATAGGTTTTTACAGTTCCCATTTCTTCAAAATTAAACTGCATTTCTCCTTCTTTGGTCTCCACTGTAATGCTTCTCTCATCGATACTTTTAAGTGTGCCTTGATATTTTTCTCCGCCTTGAATCTTCACTTTGACTCGTTCTCCAATTGCATGGAGATAGTGAGAGGATTTACTGAGTTTACGCTCAATGCCTGGAGAACTCACTTCCAATCGATACGTTCCTGCCATTGGAGGATGTACATCCAAAAGAGGCGAAAGCTCATTGGAAATATCAACACACAAATCAATACTTACACCTCCTTGTTTGGTCACCAAAATACGATAAATGGTATCTTCATGCTCTTTGATTGTTTGAATATCATAAAGCCCTGCATCATGTGAGGCGATTATTTTAGTGATCATCGATTCAAGATTCTCCATGCACATCCTCTTTTTTGTTAATTTGTTCAAAAAGTGCTTCAATACGATTTGATTTTTCTTGTTGATCATCAAACTCAAAATGCAGACGAGGGGCTTTAAACCACCCTTCGCTCTGCTTGCAATGGTTTTGAATGTAGGGTGCAACGCTGCGTAATTGCCTTAACGCTTCGCTCTGCTCTTTAGAATCAAGATAAGATTTTTCCAAATAGACTTTCGCATCGCTTCTTCCTTTTGAGCAAACTACCTCTGTGACAACAAGGGTGTTGATTCGTTCATCATCCAATGTAGCCAAAGCTTCAGGGATAATCTCTCTAAGGATTGATTCAACTCTATGTCGTTTAATCTCTTCGTGTGTCACGAGTCACCTTTCTTTCCGCCTTTCTTTACTCTGTCACTTAGGGTAACACAATCTTTATTTGACTACTCTAAGACCGCCATCTCTTGAACGTTTTTATAGGTTTCGATCACATCTCCCTCTTTAATGTCATTGAAATTGTCGAGCATTATACCACACTCATAACCGCTCCGAACCTCTTTGACATCTTCAGTAAGACGCTTAAGCGAAGAGATAGTGCTTTCTTTGACAACCACGCCATCACGAATAAGCCTTGCTTTGCTGTTTCTTGTAATAACACCCTCTGAGACTTTGCACCCTGCGATCGTTCCTACTTTGCCTACAATAAAGGTCATTCTTACCTCTGCTTGTCCTGTCACCTCTTCGCTGATTACAGGACTCATCATGCCACCAAGTAATGCTCTTACATCATCAAGAAGCTCATAAATAATGGAATATGATTTGACTTCGACACCAAGATCTTTGGCTTTTTGTTTCACTGCGCCTGTAGGTCTGACATTAAATCCAAGAACAACGCAATGTCCTGAAGCACTCGCAAGTGTCACATCGCTATCGGTGATACCACCTACTCCTTCATGGATAATATTTACCTTTACTTCTTCGTTTCGTAACTTTTCTAAACTCCCTCTAATCGCTTCAAGTGAACCTTGGACATCGGCTTTAATCACTATAGGAAGTGATTTGAGTTTGCCTTCGGCAATAAGATCTTGAAGATCATCCAAAGATGCTTTAGTACTTCTTGAGAGTACTTTTTCTCTAGCGTACTCAGCTCTTTTTTGGGCAAGCTCTCTTGTATCTTTTTCGCTCTCCATAACGATAAGTATATCGCCTGCTGCTGGTACTTCATTGAGTCCTACAATCGCTGCGGGTGTACTAGGTCCAATCTCTTTTACATTCGTGCCATCATCAAGTTTTATTGCTTTGATACGTCCATAGGTGCTTCCTGCGATCGCATTATCGCCCACTCTTAAAGTGCCATTTTGGATAATCACATTCGCAACTGGCCCAAATCCTTTTTCTACAGAACTCTCCACCACTACTGCTTTGGCTCTTCGTGTTGGATCTGCATCAAGCTCCATAATCTCTGCTTGCAACAAAATAGTCTCAAGAAGTACATCAATCCCCAATCCAGTATGAGCCGAAACAGGTATAAAATCATACTCTCCGCCCCACTCAGTTGCCAAGATTCCTAAATCTGCCAATTGTTTTTTGACATTGTCAGGGTTGGCAGTAGGCTTATCCATCTTATTGATAGCGATGATCATCGGCACATCGGCGGCCTTTGTATGAGAAATCGCCTCTTTGGTTTGCAACATGACGCCATCATCCGCTGCAACTACAATAATCACAATATCAGTTGCTTGTGCACCTCTTGAACGCATCTCAGTGAAAGCTTCGTGACCAGGCGTATCTACAAAAGTAATTTTTTTACCATTTTTTTCTACCTGATATGCACCAACGTGTTGTGTAATTCCTCCTGCTTCTTTGGCTGCTACTTTGGTTGAACGAATTTTGTCAAGAAGTGAGGTTTTGCCATGATCAACGTGTCCCATAATAGTAATCACTGGCGGTCTCTCTTCTAAGTTTTCGTCCTCTATCGCATCGTATGCACCTGCATAATCAAGTTCATCAAGTGGATTCATCGTGGTCACTTCTACTTCAAACTCTTGAGATAAAATCTCAATTTCGTCTTTAGAGAGAAAATCATTTTTGGTAACCATCATCCCCAAAGAAAAAAGAACTTTTACGACTTCACCAATTGATCTGTTTACTTTTTCAGCAAATTCATAAACACGAACATTTTCAGGAATCTCTATCGAAGTGACATTCTCTGTTTTTATCTCTTTAGCGTATCTTTTGCGTTTTCCAGTACGTCTGATGGATTGAGATTGTGGCTTAAAGTGCTGTCGTGCCTTTGCTGTCACTCCTGCTGCTTCGCGTTTTTTGGCCTCTTCTTTTCGTCGTTGCTCTTCTTTGATCATTTCGTCGTACATATTTTTGTCAGAGAAATCTAAGAGTACAATCTCATCCTCTTCAAATCCTGAGCTAATTTCAGTTGCAAAATCTTTATCAAAAAGATCAATTTTTTTCCCTGTTTCTCGTGCTTCAGCTAATTTTTTGTTTTTCTTTTTGGCATTTGAAATTCCGACTATTTCTGATCTATTTGAAGTTTTTGAGACTGTTTGAAAGATTGATTTTGATTTGACAACAACAGGTTCTGGTCTTGCACGTCGCACAATCTTGATGCCACTTCTTGAGAGGGTTTTCTTTTTGGGTCTATCCTCTTCGTCTGCAACCTTTCGAATTGCTGTATTGCTTTCTTCTTTGTCGGCAACAGAGATGCCTTTGCGTTTTTTGATCTCCTTTGGAGCCACTTCGATCATCTCTGCTTGAGGTGTTTGGATGATTGTGTCGGAAGGAATTTCTTCAGCAATTGTTTTTTCTTCAACAATGATTTTTTCTTGAATGATTGTTTTTTGTTCAATAGGCTTTTTTTGTTCAATAGGCTTTTTTTGTTCGACAATTGTTTTTTGTTCGACAACCTCTTCTGGAATTACAGGCTGAATCCGTCTAATTTTTCTTTTTTCTTTGAGTGGATTATGTGGCGTTGCAAACACTTTGGAAGGCGTGATGCTTTTAGGTTTGGTAGATTCTATCGGATTTTTTTCTTGTCTTGTCTCTTGAATTTCAACAACAGGAGCAGGAGCCAATATCTCTTTTTCTACTTTTTGTTCCGCTTTTTTGATTACTTTGATTTTGTTTTTTTCACTTGGCTTTTTGAACTTTTCGGGTAATTTGCCACTAATAGCATAATTTACCAACATATCCGCATTTTCAATACTAATCGTACTGTTTGCAGCTTTGACATCAAATCCTAACTCTTTAGCTTTTTCCAACAAATCATTATTTGATAATCCAGCCTCTGCGGCGATCTCTTGGATTTTGATTTTATCCATTCTTGCTTAACTCCTCTAATAGCTGAAGCAACGTCTCTTGATTTTGTTTCAAACGTTTGCTCAAACCTCTTAATTTTTTTTCATTTGCGATACACTCATGACACAGATAAAGACTTCGTCCCACTCCGTCATGCCTCGTTAGTCGATTTCCGTCTTGTTTTATTCGGATTAGTTGAGATTGGAGTTGTCTACCGCGACAACTTATGCACATACGAATCGGTTGAGGTTTTTTTATATTCATAGATTATATCCTATTAACCCTTGTTAACCCTTTGTGTTATGGATTAGCAAATGCTCCATTGTTGTCAAGATCAAGTATCATTACACGATAGTGTGAAAATTTATTTTCTAATGCGTGTGCTATATCTTGAGCATCTTTGTCATAACAGAGCGAAAAAAATGTAGAACCTGATCCTGAAAGTGTACTCATTAATGCTCCATATTTGAGTGCCACTTTTTGGACATCAAAAAGTTCGGGCATCATTTTCATCCGTCGAGATTGATGAAGTTTGTCTTTGGATGCGATACGCAACAAATCCCACGACTCAGTCAAAAAAAGTGCCGTCAGATAAGAAGCATGAGAGAGCGAATAGACTGCTTCTTCTTTTTTGTAGCTTTTGGGAAGAATCGTTCGAGATTTATCAGTCGAGATCGTACGATCGGGAATTACCACTACCGCCTTAAGATACTCTGGCATTTTTCGTTTTTTACTGTAGACTTTACCGCCCTCTACGCACGCAACATTAAATCCTCCCATTACCGCAGGCGTAATATTGTCAGGATGACTCTCATAAACAAGAGCGTGATTGAGAATATCGCGTTTGGAATGTGGTACTTTTGCCATCGCGTATGCAGCAGTAAGTGCAGAAACAATCACTGCAGAGGAGCTTCCCAAGCCTCTTGAAATGGGAATTTTATTGTAAAACTCAAAACGAAAATTCTCTTCAGTACCACCCAATTTTTTATAGTGTTCGTTGAAAATTGTCAAAAAAAGAGTATTTTTTTTGATTTTTGTATTACTTGCTCCTTCACCATGTGTCGCAAGTGAAAAAAATTTTGAAGGCTTGATTATGATCTCATTTCTAAGATCAACCGCCAATCCCAAAGTATCAAAGCCCGGACCAAGATTCGCCGAAGTGGCTGGCACACTAATAAACATCACAATCCATTCTATAAAAGAGTCAAAAACCTTGCTACAATCAAAAGAGCATACTATATACAATCTGCTTCTGATTTTTCTACCAATAAATAAACCAACTAAACTGCAGGAATACTGTATTCAGGTACACATACTTCATCTAACGGTACTGTTTTGAGATCTTTGGGTAATTGGAAGCTACTCTTGATATGATTTTCTGATTTTTGTGTGATTATAGTCTCTTTTTGCTTGAAAAAATAGAGATTGCCTACAGCTTTTATCGGCAAACCGCCGTTGAGTGCAAAAGCACTGCATCCGCGACATGTTATTCCTTCTACAATCTCAATTGTTTTGAGTGTGATATAGGTGAGTTTTGTCCCCATAAACGAACCCGGACCACGTGTATAGATAATTTGCGAAGGGCGATAAGACTGCATTGCCTCATAAAGAAGTTTCAAAAGCACTTCAGAGTTTTTCTGCGACGACTCAAGAGTATCTATCAAAATATTATTTTTGTAGATACCTATTTGAAGTGGCGATGCGACGGAGATGATAAGATAGGTGTAGTTAGGCAAAACTTTTTGCAAACTCTCTACTCTGAAGTGATTCTACAGCGACAAACTCATAGTTAGAACTATTGGCAAATAACTTTTTGGTCAAAAGATGGTTGAGCTTGTGACTTCCAGCAAACGATTCGTATTTTCCCAAAATATTGTGTCCTGTCACCATCAAATCCCCCATAGCATCCAACACTTTATGTCGAGCAAATTCATTATCAAAACGCAATCCTTCAGGATTGAGAACTTTGTGATCATCCAATCCGATCGCATTTTTGAGCGATGCACCAAGTGCAAGGTTTTTACTCTGAAGATACTGAATATCTTTGGCAAACCCAAATGTTCTTGCTCGTGCTACTTCGTTGATGAAATTTCGCGTCGAAAATTCAAAATGGTGCGTTTGATCACCAATCACTGGATGATTAAATCGAATATGAAAATCAAACGAAGCCGTTTTGGCAGGAGAGAGACGAACAAACTTTCCATTCTCTTCGACTTCGACTTTGTTTTTGATCACGATCACTTTTTTTGAGGCGTTCTGTTCTACAATTCCAGCCTCTTGAATCAAAAGACAAAATGAAATGCTAGAACCGTCCATCGCAGGAATCTCATTTTCGTTGACTACGACACGAAGATTGTCGATACCATACGCATAAATTGATGAAAGAAAATGTTCGATTGTGGAGACAAACCCTTTGTCGCTTCCAATCACTGTCGCCATCTGCGTATCAATCACCGACTCGGGAGACAAAGGAATACTTAAAGCGATATCTTCTCTATAAAATATAATTCCCGCATTTTCATGTAACGGCTCTAATCTGAGTCGGATCGGTTCACCTTTGTGCAGTCCTATTCCCACCACCTCAACGGATTTGCCAATAGTACGCTGTTGCATCAAAAAACTCCTTGGGGTCGGTTTATATTTTTAGTTGTTGATTATAACTAAAATAGACATCTTCGCAAAACGAAGAACCCAATTGACAACATTTTTGTTATCAATTTGTTAATTTTTATGTTTTTGTCTTTCCCGAGATACAATTTGTGTTTTTTATAAAAATTAAATTGATAATACAAATCAATTTTTTAAATGGTCGCATATTTTTAGTTTCGATTGAATCTTCTTTTTTCTTTTGGATAGATCAATTTTTTGAGTAATCTAAAGTCGATTTTGCTTTGAATATAGAACTCTGAACCGTAATGAAAACGAAGCGTTTGTGCATGTAGCAGAAGTCGTGGCGCACCATGCTCAACGAGTCTATTCTCTTGAGTTTGAAGCGAATCAAGATAGTCACTTGTCGCTTCGTAGGTGGCACCATAAATAGGGTCGCCTAAGATTGGATGTTTCACGTGAAACAAATGAATACGAATTTGATGCGTACGACCTGTGAGAGGATAGCAAGCGACTAAGGTAGTGTCAAGTTGGTCATCATACTCTAAAGGTATAAAATCGGTATGTGAAGCTCTTCCTTTCTCTTCATCGACAAAAACCTTTTGTTTTGTCACATCAAATCCCTCTTTGTTCGCCAAAATAGGAACAGAGACGCTAAAAGGTTCGGTAAGTTTGCCGTCCACCCACGCCAAATAAGATTTTTGGATTTGTTTGTTTTCAAAAGAGGTTTTGAGATAGGCTTCTGCCTTTTTATGTTTACTTGCCAGCAAAAGTCCAGAGGTTTCCATATCAATACGATGTGTGGCGTTAGCATCGTCTCCAGCTTCGCTTCGAATTTCATCAAGCATACAATAAGAGGTTGCCATGGTTTTTGGATGCACCAAAATACCTGATGATTTTTCAAAAACCATAAAATCTTTGTTACTAAAGAGAGGTTTGACTCCTCTGCTTTTTGGACGAAAAAAGACCATTTCTATTTCGCCGTCGATGATGCGTCCTGGATATCGCATCGATTCTCCGTGAATTAAAATACGTCCTTTGGAGATGTGCCTCTGTGCCTCTCCTTGTGTGTAGCCAAGCGTACGCATAACATACACAAAGGCTTTGATTGGAGCAGGAACGCTAAATGGTTCTTTGACAAACGGCATATTATTCCTTTTGTTTAATTGAGCGTTTAACGCCATTTAAGCTAAAATGATAACAAAAAATAATAGGAATTAGGTGATGGTAGAACGATACGCACGAGAAGAGATGAAAAATAATTGGACGATGCAAGCAAAATATCAAGCGTGGCTTGATGTGGAGTTGGCAGTCGTAAAAGCATGGAATAGGTTAGGGCTTATTCCAGATGAAGATGCACAAAAGATTGCCCAAAATGCTTCTTTTTCAGTAGAAAGAATCGACGAGATAGAGACCATCACTCGACATGATTTGATAGCATTTACGACATCTGTATCTGAGAGTTTGGGTGAAGAGAGTCGATGGTTTCACTATGGAATGACCAGTTCTGATACGGTCGATACGGCAGTTGCACTTCAGATAAGAGATTCACTCAAAATCATTATTGAAGATGTCAAAATGATGATGGAGTCGATCAAAAAAAGAGCTATAGAACATAAAATGACTTTGATGGTCGGAAGAAGTCACGGGATTCATGGCGAACCCATCACTTTTGGTCTTGTGCTTGCTGTGTGGTATGACGAGATGGCACGACATCTTGAGAACATTGAGCAAACAATGGTAGTGATTGGCGTAGGACAGATTAGTGGTGCGATGGGAAATTTTGCTCATGCACCTCTTGAGCTTGAGGAGTTGGCGTGTGAAGAACTCGGACTCAAGCTCGCACCAGCTTCAAATCAAGTCATTCAAAGAGACCGTTATGCAAGAGTTGCTACAACACTCGCACTGCTTGCAAGTTCGGTGGAGAAATTTGCAGTACAGGTAAGACATTGGCAACGTACTGAAGTATATGAATGCGAAGAGTATTTTGCCAAAGGGCAAAAAGGCTCTTCAGCAATGCCACACAAAAGAAATCCGATTCTAACAGAGAATGTCACGGGACTTGCAAGAATAATTCGTGCTTATGCGATTCCTGCTATGGAGAATGTTGCTCTTTGGCATGAGAGGGACATTTCTCACTCTTCGACAGAACGTTTTTGGCTTCCAGACTCTTTTATCACCACCGATTTTATGCTTTATCGTATGAACAATGTGATTGCAAATCTCACCGTAATGCCTGAAAATATGATGAAAAATCTCAATCTCACAGGCGGTCTTGTCTTCTCTCAAAGAGTGCTACTTGAGCTTCCCAAAGCAGGCGTGAGTCGTGAAGATGCCTACAGAATCGTCCAGCACAACGCTATGAAAGTATGGGAAGAGATACAACAAGGCAAACCAACAGTGAATGAAAAAGGAGAGTCTCTCTACTTAAGACATCTTTTGGAAGATGAAGAACTTGGAAGCAAACTCTCTTCTAAGCAGATTCGAGAATGCTTTGATTATTCGTACTACACCAAAAATGTAGACAAAATTTTTGATCGTGTGTTCAAATAGCATTACGCAAAAGTAGAATTTTTTGAGAACTTAAAACGACTTTTATTCTTTTAAACTTCATTCATTTCAAAGTAAAAGTCGATAGAATCCATCTCTTAATTTACACTGCAAAAATGCCAAATTTGGATTAAAAAAAGCAAAACTCTCTTTGTGATGAGTCTTTGTCTTATCGATATAAATATCAGGAGTCATTATGATACGGGTTGTCAAACGCAATGGAAGGGTTGAAGCATTAGATGTTTCTAAGATACAAAAATATACTGCGGTTGCAGTAGAAGGTCTTGATGGTGTAAGTCAAAGTGAGTTAGAAGTTGATGCAAAACTTCATTTTCGTGATGGTATCAGCACCGAAGAGATCCAAAAGACTCTTATCAAAACAGCAGTGGACAAGATTGATATAGATAGACCAAATTGGACTTTTGTAGCCGCAAGACTTTTTTTGTACGATATCTATCATAAAGTAGCAGGATTTACGGGTTACAATCATCTTAGAGATCATTTTGAAAGAGCCGAAAAAGAAGGGCGTGTGATTTTGGGACTCAAAGACAAATATGATCTTGAGGATCTCAATAACTATCTTAAGCCTGAACGTGATTTGCAATTTAATTATTTAGGCATTCGAACTCTCTATGATCGTTATCTCATCAAAAATAGAGAAGGCAATCCTGTCGAACTTCCTCAACAGCTTTTTATGGGTGTGTCAATGTTTTTGGCTCAAAATGAGTTTGATTGTCAAACATGGGCAAAAAAGTTTTATGATATTTTGAGCAAATTTGAAGTAATGGTAGCTACTCCAACACTCTCTAACGCTAGGACTACACGACATCAGCTTAGCTCGTGCTATATCGGTTCGACACCTGATAATATCGAAGGGATTTTTGATGCATATAAAGAGATGGCGTTGCTTTCAAAGTTTGGCGGTGGTATTGGCTGGGATTGGTCGCAGGTGCGTGGAATGGGATCTTTTATTGATGGACACAAACATGCAGCAGGCGGTGTAGTACCGTTTTTGAAAATTACTAATGATATTGCAGTCGCAGTTGATCAGCTTGGTACGCGAAAAGGAGCGATTGCGGTTTATCTTGAGCCGTGGCATATTGATGTGAGAGATTTTATTGATCTTAGAAAAAACTCAGGAGAAGAGAGACGCAGAGCGCATGATCTTTTCCCCGCTCTTTGGATCAATGATATTTTTATGAAGCGTATCGAATTAGATGAAGTGTGGACGCTTTTTGATCCATTTGAGGTGCCTGAACTCTGTGAGCTTTATGGAGACGCATTTGAAGCACGTTATATTCAGCTTGAAAATTCCGACGCGAAGATCACAAAAGAGGTGGTTTCCGCCAAAGTGTTATGGAAAAATATTTTAAGAAGTTATTTTGAATCAGGCAGTCCATTTTTGACATTCAAAGATACAGCCAATAGATCCAATCCCAATAAGCACAGCGGGATTATTCGAAGCTCTAACCTCTGTACAGAGATTTTCCAAAATACCTCTCCAAACCACTATAAGATTCGATTGAGTTTTGAAGATGGCAGTATCGAGTCGTATGAAGAGAGTGAGATGATTACAGTTGATGGTGGTTTGATAAAGCCAGCAAGAAAAATCACTGCACTGGATAGCTTGAGAGGAAAACAAATTTGGATGGTGGACAAAGAGATGAGCGATGGTGATACGGCGGTATGTAATCTCGCATCCATCAATCTTGGACGTATCCACACTAAAGAGGATATCGCACGTGTAGTTCCTACTGCTATGCGTATGCTTGACAATGTGATCGACCTAAACTTCTATCCACTTGCCAAAGTCAAAAAGACCAACTCCAAAACTCGTGCAGTTGGTTTGGGTGTAATGGGTGAAGCACAGATGTTGGCTCAAAAACAGATTCGTTGGGGAAGTAATGAGCATTTTGAAACTATTGATGAAGTGATGGAAGCAATATCTTATTATGCGATTCGTTCCTCGTCGGATTTGGCAGTTGAGAAAGGAAAATATCCACTCTATGAAGGCTCTGATTGGTCTATGGGAATTTTTCCTATCGATAAAGCCAACGAAGAGGCATGTAGATTGGTCAATAGAGGCGGACTTTTTGGGTATGCATTTGATTGGCAAGCACTCAAAGATAAAGTCAAAAGTGATGGAATACGAAATGGTTACTTGATGGCAATAGCACCAACAAGCTCCATCTCTATTTTGATTGGCACAACCCAAGCGATTGAACCAGTGTATAAACGCAAGTGGTTTGAAGATAATCTTTCGGGATTGATTCCTGTGGTAGTGCCAGGATTGAATGTAGAGACATGGAACTACTACACGCCAAGCTACGAACTTGATCAAAAGGTATTAGTGCAAGCTGCAGCGATTCGTCAAAAGTGGATTGATCAAGGACAAAGTCTCAATATCTTTATTCGTTTGGATAAAGCAAGCGGTAAATATCTCAATGATATCTATCTTGATGCGTGGCGATTTGGACTCAAGTCCACTTATTATCTAAGGTCTCAATCTCCAGAGAGTGCAAGCGATATAGAAGATAGATCAATGGACTGCGTAGGGTGTCAGTGATAGGGATAAACATCACAAAATAGAGTGGCGTACCTCTTGATCTATTTTGATTATCTCCTCTATTGAGGTTGGCTTGATAGTTTCAAATTTTTTGTAGGCATCAAGTACGATTTCACTCATTCCAAAAAAGCTACAACGTTCACGTTTAAATGCTTCTATTGCCATTTCGTTGGCAGCATTTACCACCACTCCCAAATGTGGACGGTTTAAAATATCTGTTTTGATTTGCCATATTGGATAACGACTCTCTTCGATGGGAGAAAACGCTATCTCTCCCATCTCCAATAGATTTACGGCAGGGAGAATTGGTTCGTTTATCTCTCCTAAAAGTGCAAATGCAATCGGAAGCTTCATATCTACGCCAGCAAAATGAGCTGTTGTAGATCCATCTACGAACTCCACCAAAGCATGAATGATAGATTTTTTTTCAATATATGCATCGATAGCGTTGGTATCAAAAAGCCATTTGGCTTCAAGTAGTTCAAAAAGTTTATTTGTCATTGTGGCAGAGTCAATGGTGATTTTTTGACCCATTGACCAGTTTGGATGTTTGAGAGCATCTGAAAAAGTGGCTTGATGCATTTTTGAAACTTCCCACTCTCGAAACGCTCCGCCACTTGCAGTGATGATAAGTTTGGAAAAAGGACGCGAAGAGAGTAGATACCATAGACCAAAATGTTCTGAATCGATAGGGATAATGCGTGTTTTGTCAATCAATTCCCCTGCGATTACCAATGACTCTTTGTTTGCTAAAGCTACTTTTTTGCCAAGCGACGTGGCTTTGAGAGTAGGAGCAAGTCCGACATATCCTACCAATGCATTGACGACCATTTCGCTTTGACTCTCTTCTATCACCTCAAGAATTGCTTTTTCACCACACCGAACATCGGAGTGATTTACGCCGTGACGTTGTGTTTCGTCGGCAATCACAACAGTTTTTGGACGATGAATGGCGATTTGTTGGTTGAGTAAATCGATATTGTTTCCTGCAACAAGAGCCTCGATTGTGATATTGTATCGCGTCGCAATCTCTAATGTATTGACACCGATAGAGCCTGTCGAGCCAAGTAGAACAATACTGTGCATTACAAAAATGCCCTCAAAAGAAGCACCAAAATCACCACTGCAAAAAGATACCCATCGATACGATCAAGCACGCCACCATGTCCAGGTAAAATCGTGCCTGAATCTTTGATATTGGCTTCGCGTTTAAGATAAGACTCAAAAAGATCTCCAAAAATAGAAGCAACTGAAGCAAAAAAAGTAATTATCAACACAATCCACAAAATAGGAATCGTATAAAGTCCCATCAGAGTTCCTCCCGCTGTCCCAAAAAACACTCCACCTATGACACCTTCCCATGTTTTGTTGGGCGACGTGTCTGAAAACGGTGTTTTCCCAAGTGTAGTTCCGACAAAAAAAGCTCCGATATCTACTAATGTGACCGTGACCAAAAGCCACATAATCGCCCAAAGACCATAATCGTGATAGAGCATCAGCATATACAAAAGTCCACTTGTAGGATAGAGAAAAGGCAAAAGGAGACGTTTGTCAAAGTTGTGAAAATAAGCAAGCGTACTTCCAAATATCACCGCCATCACAAAAAAGAGATCATCAGGATTGGGATAGAAGTAAGCAACAATCCAAATAAATCCTGCCCAAAAGTAAGCACTTTGAGACTCAAGTTCAAAAAGTCTCATTGCTTCATAAAATGCGATCATATGGACTACGCCCATAAACGC
This sequence comes from Sulfurovum sp., assembly GCA_020719895.1. Taxonomy (GTDB): domain Bacteria; phylum Campylobacterota; class Campylobacteria; order Campylobacterales; family Sulfurovaceae; genus Sulfurovum. The sequence goes on from DYPM01000006.1 coordinate 28,073, forward strand.
CCATGTCAATGTAAAGTTGTCAATCCATCCAATCAGTCCAATTAGAGTGACCAATCCAATACCTGTAAGCCAACGTTTTTTGTGTTCTGTGAAAAGATATACCATTTTGTTCCTTTTTTGCTGGAATATAGCAGAACAAAATTATATTACGATGAACTTACGCTCGCTGTTTGGTTTGTGGGAACTAAAAACATAGATTGCTTCACTTTGTTTGCAATGACAAATCCCGTCATTGCGAGGCTTTGCAAAAGCCAAAATAATCCAAAATGTAGTTTTTAGAGATGCCCTTATGTCACTGCTTTGCCACAAGGTTTGTTTGCACCTGTTTGAATGTAGTGCCAGGATAGGTCTTAAGAGGCAAAACAAAATACCTCAATCAAAACCATCCACAGCCTAAAAATAACACAAATGTTATCATTTTTTCAGTTCCAATTTATCGGGGGGGGGTAA
>DYPM01000007.1:0-17348 GCA_020719895.1 Sulfurovum sp.
TCTAAGTCTGCTTCATGTGCTTTATATTTGACTTCAATGATCGCTATATCTTTGCTGTTCACCATCTGCTCTTACATGTATATTTTTTGTTATATCGAATCTAAGCCAATCCCAAAATCTTAATTGCTTATTTAGAGGTTTCAATTCGTACGATTGACAAAGAATTTAAGGAATTTTTATCAAATATAAAAGTTAAACAAGCTTAGAGGATCAAATAACTCAACAAATAAAGTCACATTTTGTAACACATTTTTTATTTCTATGTAACCAACTTACACAAATTTTGTATCAATTTTTACGCAACTTATCAAAAAAATCACTTTTAATTTCGCCTCGTTATAATTTGTCGAATAAAACCAAAATTTAGGAGACCTAAGATGGCCTTAATTGAACAATATAAAGCACATACGGCTGAACGTGCCGTACTTGGAGTGCCACCTTTGGCATTGACCGCTGCACAGGTTGCGCAACTTGTTGAACTGCTCAAAGCTTCGCCTATTGCGGAGCAAGAGTATGCGATGGATATGTTTGAAAATAAAGTACCAGCAGGCGTAGATGATGCTGCTTATGTAAAAGCGGCATTTCTTAATGACATTGTGCAAGGAAATGTAACGTGTGATGCGATTGATGCTATCAAAGCGTGTGAGATTCTTGGCAAAATGTTGGGTGGATTCAATGTCCAGCCTCTTGTAGAAGCGTTGAAATTAGATGACGAAGTGGCGAGTGTAGCAGCAGAGCAACTCAAAAATACGATTCTTGTTTACAACTCATTTAATGATGTCAAAACAATGATGGATGAAGGCAATACGAAAGCCAAAGAGGTCATTGAGTCGTGGGCAAATGCAGAGTGGTTTACCAACAAACCAACACTTGCAAACGAAATGACATTGACAGTTTATAAAATCCCTGGAGAGACAAACACGGATGATCTTTCACCTGCTTCTGAAGCGTTTACAAGAGCTGATATTCCACTCCATGCAAACTCTATGCTTGTTAATAGAATGGAAAAACCACTTGAAAAGATGGCAGAACTCAAAGAAAAAGGTTATCCATTAGTATATGTTGGAGATGTTGTTGGGACAGGAAGTAGCCGAAAATCAGGTATCAACTCTGTACAGTGGTATATGGGAGAGAATATCGCAGGAATACCAAACAAAAGAACAGGTGGTGTTGTGATAGGTTCTATCATCGCTCCAATCTTTTTCAATACAGCAGAAGACAGTGGATGTTTGCCACTTGAAGCCAATGTGGACAAACTTGAGACAGGAGATGTGATAATTATCAAACCTTTTGATGGTGTAATCGAAAAAGAAGGCGTTGTGGTTTCACAGTTTTCACTCTCTCCAAACACACTTCCCGATGAAATGAGAGCTGGTGGTCGTATTCCGTTGATTATCGGAAAAGGACTTACTGCAAAAGCAAGAGAGGCACTTGGACTTGGTGCTTCTGATATGTTTATGACTCCCGATCAACCAAATGATAATGGCAAGGGCTTCACACTCGCACAAAAAATGGTAGGAAAAGCGTGTGGCGTAGAAGGTATCAAACCGAGCGTTTATTGTGAGCCAATCGCTACAACTGTAGGAAGCCAAGATACGACAGGACCAATGACTCGAGATGAGATTATTGAACTTGCAGCTTTGAGTTTTGGTGCGGATATGGTAATGCAATCTTTTTGTCATACAGCAGCGTATCCAAAACCTGCGGATATCCAACTTCAACACACACTTCCACCATTTTGGACTACAAGAAAAGGAGTGATTCTAAGGCCAGGTGATGGCGTAATCCACTCTTGGCTTAATAGACTTTGCCTTCCTGATACTGTGGGAACAGGTGGAGATTCGCATACACGTTTCCCAATCGGTATCTCTTTTCCTGCAGGTTCGGGACTTGTCGCGTTTGCGGGCGTGACAGGTATGATGCCACTTACGATGCCTGAGTCTGTACTTGTAAGATTTAAAGGTGAAATGCAAATAGGTATCACACTTAGAGATCTTGTCAATGCGATTCCATATCAAGCAATCAAAGATGGTCTTTTGACGGTTGAGAAAAAAGGTAAAAAGAATATCTTTGCGGGAAGAATTCTTGAGATCGAAGGGCTTGAAAGTATGAAATGCGAGCAAGCATTTGAGCTTAGTGATGCTTCAGCAGAGAGATCAGCAGCAGCTTGTACAGTGAAGCTTGACAAAGAGCCTGTAATGGAATATCTTAGCTCAAACGTTGCTTTGATTGAAGAGATGATCAAAAATGGCTACGAAGATGCGACTACACTTCAAAGACGTGCTGATAAAATGAAAGCGTGGTTAGCAAATCCAGAGCTTCTTGAAGCCGATGCCGACGCAGAGTATGCAGCAGTGATTGAAATTGACCTCAATGAAATCACAGAGCCGATTCTTGCATGTCCAAATGATCCAGATGATGTGGCAACACTTTCGGAAATTCTTGCGAACCCTGCAAGACCAACAGGGAATATTGATGAGGTGTTTGTCGGTTCTTGTATGACAAATATTGGTCTTTTTAGAGCATTAGGTGAAGTGCTAAAAGGAGAAGGTGCAGTCAAAGTAAAATTATGGGTTGTGCCACCAACCAAAATGGATGAAAAACAACTCACAGAAGAGGGTTACTACGCGATTTTTGGTACAGCAGGTGCAAGAACTGAAGTGCCAGGATGTTCACTCTGTATGGGAAATCAAGCACAAGCAGGTAATGGAACGGTTGTATTTAGTACTTCTACAAGAAACTTCGATAATAGACTCGGCAAAGACACCAAAGTCTATTTGGGATCTGCTGAAGTTGCTGCGGTGGTTTCATTGATTGGTCGTATTCCAACCAAAGAGGAGTATATGGAGATTGTTAATAAAAAGATCACCGATAAAAACAAAGAGAGAGTCTATAAGTATCTCAACTTTGATCAAGTCACCGCCCAAGAACTCGAAGCGATGATCAAGTAATACTACGCTTTAAACGAACTTGTTCGTTTAAAGTAAGTTTTCTTAACATCTTTCTTTCATATTGCTTGCTAATCTCTCCAAATAACTGCTAAACGAATCCCACGGATTACCATCTACTCCATCATCCGTAAGATATATATATTCAAAATCATAGGTTTTAGCATACGTACACCCAAATGTCAAAGCATCTTCTTGATTTGTCTCATAAAGCAAAAGTCCAAGTGAAGTATGCAAAGAAGGGGTATTAAATTCAGTCGCTTCAATAGCTTTTTCATAGGTAGTTTCCCTCGAGACAATGACTGTAGCAATTTGTGTTTGAATATATGCTTCATCAACTTTTCTTCCAGGATTGAATACAATAAAATCCAATCCTTTGTCTCGTGCGTAACCACTCAAATGCTCATAATAGTCAAAATAACTCTCTGAGTACGCCCCTTCGTCAAAAAATATACCATCAATGCCATACGTACCATAAAACAAATACCAATTGTCTATATTTTGCTTCACATCATCAATGCTACGATTTCCAAATTTAGTATAGACATAACCGATAGTTGAAATATTAGCATCTTGAAGTTGCGTCAATCCACGAACAAAATTTGAATCACTGTTGGTAATTTGTCCATTATTTTGATTGACAATCACGACAATCTCAAGTGTGGGATAGTGTTTTTTGAGTTCCACAAGAGGTTGCCAGCTTGTGTTATTTTCAGGATAAATATAAAGAGGAATCAATAATTTTTTTGACGCAAAAATATTACTCTTTGAAGCCTCTTTTTCTATATAGCTACATCCGTATGCTAAAAATATTGAGAAAAACAAAACCAAACGCCGTATTGAACTTTTCATGATCACTCCTTTGAAATTTTGAGAATTATAGCAGACATAATCATAGCTCCAAAATCTCTTTCCGTTTTTCCCAATCGCTCATATATAGAGATAGATAATTGTAGAACTCATAAGAGTGATTTGGATATATCAAATAGTATGGTAAACCTGAAATATTCAACACTGATCAAGGAAGTCAGTATACAAGTTATATCCACACACAAACTCTTAAAAATCAAGGGATAACCATCTCTATGGATGGAAAATGGAGGGCAACTGATAATATTTGTATCGAAAGATTATAGAGGAGTGCAAAAGTTGAAAAGATATACCTCAATGAATATGAGAGAATATCAACACTTAAAGATGACGTGAAAGAGTATATTGAGTTTTATAACCACAAAAGATTTCATGAAACTTTAGATTATAAAAAACCAATGAATGTTTATTATGAGAGTTTAAAATTGAACAATAAAAACTATACTAATATGAAAGAAAATGTAGCATAAGGTAACAGGTGCTTAAGAGAGTAGGATTTTTAAAAAAGTTGTCTTGACAGATTGGGTGGTATAATGATGTATTGTGAAGAGGTGGTATTGTGATAAGTTGGATTTATGATATGAAAAAAAGAGTCTCTTTGATACTTTCGATATTTTTTGTGATGACTTTGAATGTTTTTGGTGTGTGTGATCACAATGCACAAAAGTTGGTGGAGGTATATGATGAAGTTGTCGGATGCGAAAACAATCGTATTGTGTGGAGAGATGGCACGACGATGCTTTATGATGATGGTAAAAAGAAAACCTATCAAGAGCTTCTTGACTCTGCTGATATCGAAGATATGTTTGCGATGTCGTATCCTGTGGGAGTGGACTCTTACGCACCACCACGTTATAACTTTGATCCAGGAAGAATTAGAAATCAAGCTTTTTTCAAAAAACTCTATGGAGACACAAAAGGTGAAGTCAAAAAGTCACTTACGACGATTGAGTGGATGCCTCGTGTCACATCAAATATTATTGAGGTCACTACAAAAAATAGAGTGGATGTTCAGTTTGGCAAGGTCTCCCAAGCGTTAGAGAGGCTTCCTGCGAAGTTTCAAAAATATGTGACTGATATAGTTGGGGCTTTTTATTGGCGTACGATTGCTGGTACCAATCAATTGAGTCTTCACTCTTTTGGTGTGGCGATAGATATCAATCTCAAATACACGACATATTGGAGATGGGACGCACATTATCGTTATATAAATCAAATTCCTAAAGAGATAGTCGAGATATTTGAGAAGTATGGATTTGTTTGGGGAGGCAAATGGTATCACTACGACACGATGCATTTTGAGTATCGTCCTGAATTATTGAGCAGTTCATTATCGACAAAACAGAATGATTTAGAGCAACAGATAGGACAGATGCTTATGGTTGGTTTTTATGGTACGCAAGCACCAAAAGGAAGTCAAATCTGTCGTGATATAGAGCAATATGATATTGGCGGTGTGATATTGTTTGATTACAATCCTATCAATTCTCAACAACCCAAAAATATCTCTTCTAAAACACAATTACGCCAACTCACAGCACAACTTCAAGCGTGTAGTCCACGTCACGATTTATTGATTTCTGTAGATCAAGAAGGCGGATTGGTGCAACGACTTAAATCAAAATATGGTTTTTATGGAAAATTCCCAAAAGCTTCAGAAGTGGTACAAAATGACACTAATACAATCCGCACTATTTACCAAAAAATGTCAAAAGAGCTTCACGATGTCGGGATTAATTTTGATTTAGCTCCTGTGGTGGATCTTGCGATAAATCCTCACAATAGAGTGATTAATACGCACGGAAGATCTTTTGGAGATGATGGCGATAAGGTTGGCAAATACGCTTTGATATTTATCGATGCGATGCACAAAAATGATGTTTTGACATCACTCAAACACTTCCCTGGACACGGTTCATCATTGGGCGATACACACAAAGGATATGTGGATGTGACGACGTTGTGGCACAAAAAAGAGTTGGAACCTTATGCATATGTGATCAAAAAAAATAGAGCAGATACGATTATGGTGGCACATCTTTTTAATGCTACTATTGATAGACAATATCCAGCAAGTCTCTCGTATAAAACGATTGCTGGAATACTAAGAGACAAAATGCACTATGATGGTGTGGTGATTACGGATGATTTGCAAATGGGAGCGATTGTCCAACAGTTTGGACTTCAAGAGGTGATGCGACACGCTATCAATGCGAGTGTTGATATTTTGTTGTTTGGAAATCAACTTGATCCACGCTATATCGTATCGCCAAAAAAATTGGTTGATAGTGTGATGATGTTGGTAAAAAACAAAAAGATAGAAAAAGAAACTATTCAAAAAGCAGTCTCAAGAATCCAAAAACTAAAAAAGAGGATATTTTAATGCGTATTTGGTTTAACAAGACTTTTTCAAGCATCAGTTCGATGTTTGAAAATATAAAAAAAGCAGAGATAGAAGATAGTGTAACAGTGATCTATACACATACAAATCCATCTACAGCGGCATTTTTGATAGCAGACGAATCGATGGTAGAGCCTGCAAGATTGGTTGGAGAGGCTTATTTGAGCTGGTGTCTAAACTTTTGCAAGCAACATAGGATTGATTACTTTTGGCCTTCTAAAGAGTCGATATTGATGGTGAAACATCAGAGTGATTTTGCTTTGATTGGTACTTGTGTGATTGCGGTTTCTACGCCAGAAACACTTGCTTTGCTGAACAATAAAGGTGCGTTTTATCACACATTGCCAGCTTCGGTAGCACGAACAATGGAGACGATTGTAGTGAGTGATAAGATTGGATTTGATAATGCAGTTGCAACATTATCGCAACGTTATGAAGCATTGTGCGTCAAACCTTCGGTATCTGTTTTTGGTTTGGGATTTCGGATTTTAGATACAGAGGTTGATAGTATTACTCATTTGCTTGATGGCATAGAGTACACCATTCCATTGGCTGAATTACGTTTGGGAATGGAAAAAACACCAAAGTTTTCTGAACTGTTGGTAATGGAGTATCTTGATGGTGTAGAGTGGAGTGTAGATTGTGTAGGAGAAAATGGAAAATTATTGTGTGCCGTGCAACGCAAAAAACATCCAAAAGCAGGTTACGGTCAAGAGATTGATAACCATCCTGATATTTGCGGTATGGTTGAGCGTTTGACTGAGTTTTATACGCTTAATGGTGTGTTTAATATTCAGTTTAGAGCAAAATCAGATGGCACTCCGTGTTTGCTTGAAATCAATCCAAGACCTTCGGGCGGTTTTGGTATGGCTTGTTTGGCAGGAGTCAATCTCGCAGAGGTTTTTTTGCAAACTCTTAGAGGCGAAAAAGTAGTGATTCCACCGTTACGTTATGGTTTGCGTATTGGTGAAATCAGCACTTCTGTAATGTTGCCAATGGATGTTAATTAATCTTACCATTCATAAAGTGAGTGAGGATTTGTGTGACAAGATCAATACGCTCTTCAAAGCTTTTTTTGGAGGCTCTTTCGTGTACGGTGTGATCTCCGTCGCCATAAGGACCCCAGCCGTCGATGGTTGCTACACCGACTGAAGAGACGATATTGGCATCACTCACACCACCCCTGCGTTCGGTAGGAAGAGAGATACCGCAAAGAGTATTTATCTGTTTGATAAAATTTTGTTGATTTTCTGATGGTTGCATCACGTCGCGTTGTATACCTCCAGAGAGTGTCGAAACAGTACGTGGCACATACGAAGTCGCGACAATCTCATCAATCACCAAAAGAACTCTATCGCGTTCATCAGATGTGGTGTAGCGTAACTCAAATGTCAATTTTGATTTTGGAGAGATAGTGTTTGCGCCAATTCCGCCTTCTATTTTGCCGACATTGACGGTTGTTTGTTTGGAGAGATCTGTGAGTGCGATAAGCTTCATTAGTTTTTGTGCTGCTTCAAGATTTGCATCAGCTCCATCACTGTAGTGATTTCCTGCGTGTGCAGCAACTCCTTCGATATCGACAAAAAAAGTTCCTACGCCTTTACGTCCAACGACCACTTCGTCATTTTTGCCAGCTGATTCAAACACCATACAGTAGTCGTAGTTTTTGGCGATTTCAGCAGTCAAATATTTGCTATCATCACTTCCTGTCTCTTCGTCACTCACCAACAAAAAGTCGATATTTACAACCTCACCAAAAGTATCAAACAGATGACGTAACGCTTCAAGTGCAACAAAATTTCCACCTTTCATATCACAAGCACCTGGACCATAAATCCACTCTTCATCTTCTCTAAAAGTCTCAAAACTTTCAGGAGGAAAAACAGTATCAAGATGCCCCAAAAGAAGGAGTTTTTTACCCTCTTTGTGCGTTGAGATAAAATGAAGATGATCTCCTATCGCTTCTCGTGGATAACGCACGAGTTTAAAACCGATAGCTTCCATCCATGCTGAAAAAATATCTCCATTTTGATCTACTCCTTGTTTGTTTTTTGTCCAAGAGTTGATCTCCATAATCTGTTTGAGTTGATAAAAATTGTGCATAATTTTAATTCTCCAAAATGAGTTATTTAATAACCTTTTGAAGAGATTATTAATGCAAGATTTTAATTTATAATTGTAAAATTTTGCATTAATTTAGGAGAACAAAAATGAGTCGAACGATAGGTATGTGGATTTATACAAATAGTGGTGGTGACAAAATCCAAGAAAAAATTATCAATCAACTAAAAGAACGAGAGATTGAAGTAGTCAATGATATTAATCTACGTTATGCTATCGCAAAAAATGGTCATATTATTCATAATGATATCAATGTAGATGAACTTGATCTTTTTTTCTCCTATAATGCAGGACAACAGACGCAGTATCAAGTTTATCTTTATCACGCATTAAGTCGTGTGATTCCAACAGTCAATAGCTTTGAGGCATTTGCATTGACTGAAGATAAGTTTCATACTTCGTTTTTACTTAGAAAACATGGCGTTCCTACACCAGATTACAAACTTTGCCACAGAGATGATAGTGAACAGCTCAAAAAAATTATGAAAGAGTGGTCCAAAATGGTTTATAAACCAACCGACGGTTGGGGCGGTGTTGGACTTACAAAGATTGAAGATGAGTCATCGCTTGATATGCTTTTGCCATTTTTAAATCAAATGGATTTACGTTATTTTTATGTTGAAAAGTTTATTGATTATGATAAAACTGATTTTAGAATTGATATAGTCGATGGAAAATTTGTAGGATGTTATGGACGAAAAGCAGGTGGAAATGATTGGCGTACTAATATCACCAGTGGTGGTTCTGTTTTTTTACGTGAACCAAATGATGATGTTGTGAATTTAGCAATTAAAGCCTCTGAAGTATGTGGTACAGATATTGCAGGTGTAGATATTATTTATGATAGAGAAAAAGAGAAATATGTAGTATTGGAAGTCAATGGTATTCCAGCATTTGCTACGCCTTCTCAAGAGGAAATTGGTCTTGATTTCAATCAAAGAAAAATTGATCTTATTGTAGATCTTATCGACAGAAAAACCAAAAAATAATAATAGAACACTCTGATTAAATAGATTGCTTCACTTTGTTCGCAATGACAAAATACCGTCATTGCGAGGTTTGGAACAAACCGTGGCAATCTAAATAATGTTTGTTCAGAGGTCTCAATAAAGAATTACATCAAATAAAAAAGGAAACCAATGAATAAAAATACACAAAAACTGCCAAAACTTGGATTTTTATATCTTGATTATGTATTGCGATTTTTTGATAAATCAAACTTTAAAGGATGGCCTGATCCAATCGAAACGGTTGTGTATCACTGGAAGAATGACAAAAAACGCTTCATTGATGAAGTTAAACGTAAAAAAATCGATATTTTGATTGGAAATGTTCCTGCAACTGCGTATGAGACTTTTAGAGAGATCGCAAGAGTACTTCCAAATGTTCGTTTTGTGCCTTCGCTTGATAGTCAATTTTCTAATAAATCCAAAGAGAATGTTACTCGTTTTGCATGGAAATATGATATTCCTGTACCAAAAACTTACATTTATTATGATGTAAACAAATCTGTACAGTTTATAGAGTCAACAACATATCCAAAAATAGTCAAAAGAAGCTACGGACCTTCAAACTATGGTGGTTATTTTGTACATAAAGTAGACTCCAAAGAAGAGGCATTTGAGCTTTTTGAGACCAAAAAATACTATCCACGATATATTCAAGATTTTATTCCGATGGAAGCGGATGTGCGTGTGATGTTGATTGGTCATAAACCAGTGTGTGCATTTTGGAGAAGAGCTCCAGAAGGCGAGTGGCTTACGAACACTTCACAAGGTGGAAGTATGGATTATATGAATATCCCAAAAGAGCTACTTGATCTTGCGGTACGTGTTTCCAAGGCTGCTAATGCAGAGTATTGGGCGTGTGATATTGCAGTTGGTCGTGATGGAGAGTATCGTATATTGGAGTGCGCGACGGCATTCGCAGCGTTTCCATATATTCGAGATTGGATTGGACAATATTTGATGTGGCTCTTTTCAAATGGACATTTTGAACTTCCACACATTCCTCTTTTTAACTGGGAAGAGCTTGGTAAAATGGACAGCTCAATCCTTAGAACGTTGCGTTATATCACCTTTGGACACTATACACCAAGTTTTGATGGTGCACATTTCCTTGATGGAGAAACGCGTATGACTGACGAAGGTGAGATGTATCTTCATGAGCTTGACTCTCTCTATCCAATTTTGGCAGTAGAGATGAAAAACTTCGAAGAGTGGCCAAGTGAAAAGTGGAACTTTCAAGACCATTATGGTAAATCTATCAAGATTGTAGAGTCTGAATATAATCCTATGTATGATAAAAAGATTGATGGTGATGAGACTCAAGAAGCGACACAGATAGTTGCGACAGATGATGAAATCAAAACCACTTTTATTGATGGTGATATATCAAAAAAAAAATTAATTGAAACAAAAGATATGCACAAAGTCCTCACTTCAGTACACGGAATTGGCAAAAAAAAGTCTGAAGCGATCATGCAAAAGTATGAGACTCACGAGTTGGTCGAAGTGATTGAGATGGCACCACGTAAACTTGCTGAAGAGTTCAATTGGCTCAAAGGTAGTCTTCTTGATGGTATTAAAAATGCTTGGGAAAACTTCAAAAACAAAATAAAATAACTACTATACACCGTATAAAGGCAAAAAAGGGAGTTTGCCTTGTCGTGGCATTAATCCATCAGTGAACATTCAAAATCACTGCCCTACGGTGAATCCTCGAAGGAGTATGCAATGAAAAATCAATATATGTCTTATGATAATTCTCTTGTTTTTTTGAATTCAATGGCGAAAAAATATCCTCATTTAATCCAAAAAGTACAGATTGGGACTACTTACGAAGGACGTCCAATCGTTTTGGTGAAGATATCAAATCGTGTTGAGAAGGCAGATGAGAAACCAGCACTTCTTTATACAGGAACGATACACGCAAGAGAGTGGATTGGTAATGAACTTGCATTACGTTTTATCGAATATGTCGCAGAAAATCAATATATTGATCCTGTACTTGAAAAGTCATTGGAAACCTCAACACTCTACATAGTGCCATGTCTCAATCCAGATGGATATGAGTATTCGCGAAATCACTTTTCGTTTTGGCGTAAAAACCGTAGAGTCAATCATGACGGTACGATTGGTGTTGATCTCAATCGAAATTTTTCGATAGGATTTTCCAAAAATCCCAACACAGGCTCAAATGTGTATGCTGGTGAAGAGCCTTTTAGCGAAGCAGAGACGCGTGCCATCAAAGAGTTTGTTGATTCTCATCACAATATCACCATCGCACTTGATTATCACTCACAGGGAAATGTATTTTTTCCTGCTCATAAATTTATGCATGAAGCAGAGATAGATACCACTGATATCAATGCTTTATGTGCCAATATGAATGATGAGATCAAAAAAGTAACAGGACGTAAATATGGTATTCATAGAGGAAAACCGCCTGCAAAACTGATTTCTGGAAGCGGAAGAGAGTACTACTACTCCAAAGGAATTATTGCAACAGTAGTGGAAGTGGGTACAAAAAATATTCCTGACTATATGACCAGTATGAGTAGCAGTATTCATGAAAATATTCCAGCTCTCAAACATGCTTTTAGTGAGGTGATCAACTACTCCTCTTATGCTCCAAAACGAGTTGATGAGTTTACTGTTTATGATAGAGATGCGAATTCTGTGACGATGACGTGGAAGTATGAGCTAAGAGATGATATCTATTTTGAAATTTATCGTAGTACCAAAGACAAAGATGCTTGTAATGATCGTACGCGAGTAGGGATCGTTGGTGGAGCAAAATTTGTTGATACAGATCTTTCAAGTGCCACCAATTATCACTATACAATTCGTGCAGTAAATAAAAAAACAGGACTCAAATCGCCATTTGCACCGACTGTAAAAGTGCGTACTTGGCTTCAAGAGGATGAGTTTTTTAAGCTTATTTTTGCACATAAAAACAAAACAGGTTATGTTGGACAGTTTACTCAAGAGCAAAATAGATCTCATTTTGGTGAGAATTCGCTTTTTGTTGGGATAGATCAGTCGCGTGGTATCTGTAATGCTGTTGTAACTTTTGATCTTGAGAGTCTTCCTAAAGACGCGATTATCAAATCTGCACGTTTTTATATCTATCCAATGAATCGTGTATCGGTCAAAATTGAAAAATATGGAGAGTGGAATCTTTCACTTTTGGAAAATAAAAGTTTTGCTGAGATTACAGAGTTCAAAGATATTGAAAATGCCAAAGCCAAAGGTGTCATCGGACGTGCTATTCAATCCAATGAACTCACACAAGGCATATGGAATCATTGGACTTTTTCAAGACATGAGTGCAAGCTCCTTCAAGAAGAGATTGCAAACGCTCAAGCAGTGTTTAGAATCGATGGTCCAAAAGATCTTCCTACGGGCGAAGAGAGTCAAATGATGCAGTTTGATATTGGTTATGGTAGATTTGGTGGAGGAATTCACCATCGACCAATGATAGATATCAAATATACTATCAAAAATAAAAAAATCGAACTCCCACTTCACAGCTACTCAACAATAAGTATCAAAAGTATCGAAGAGAAACTTCAATGTGGATTTGACAAGGAGGGAAATCGTGTCTATGGTTATTTGGATTTTGATCTTTCATTGCTTCTAGATCCAAAAGAAACAGTGATTACAAAATGTGCATTAAAGATTCACAATAAAAATACTTTTAAAACAATTAATGATGTACGCTATTATGTAGAGCTTGTTGAACTTGATGAAGTCGGAACCTATCAAGACATTAAAAACAGAGAGAGAATTGAGTATTTAGGATATGAAGTAGCCGAAGATGAACTCAATACCAAAGAGTTTCAATATTTTAAATTCAACACTTTCACTAAAAGAATTTTGGATTTGATGTATCAAGAGGGAAAATTGCTTAAGTTGGTGATTAAGCCAACCTCTCCATCTAAAATCAAAAACCATATCGTACAGTGGGCAGAAGATGCTCAGTTGGTAGTGCATTATATTCACAAACGAAGAAATTCAGTCGATAAAGTCAAAAATCTCCATATCACCAAAGAGAATCGTATGATAAAACTTAGTTGGGACAAGGTAGATGATATAGCACTCAAAGGTTATCATGTAGTGCGTAATAGTTTTCATCCGCCCAAACATTTTATGGACGGCGTCAAACTCTACGGCGGAAAAGACAACTACACTTATGATAATTTTGGTTCATTTGAAAAAGAGAAATACTATTCAGTCTTTAGCTATGATGATGTTCCAAACTTTTCAGAAGCCGTAACCATCAAATATGATCCATTGGAAAAACATCAATAGATTTTTATAAAGCAATAAAAACGAATAGGGCGTAAGTAAAGTTTTGATACAATCAATCCAATTTTTTTTCAAAAAAACTACCCAAAGGACACAAAATGGCAGAACAACTCAATATATATTATGACAAAGATTGCGATCTTAGTATTATCAAGTCAAAAACAGTAGCGATGATTGGATTTGGCTCACAAGGACACGCACACGCAGAGAATCTTAGAGACAGCGGTGTAAACGTGATTGTTGGTCTCAAAAAAGGAGGCAAATCGTGGTCAAAAGCAGAAGCAAAAGGATTTGAGGTTTTGAGTGTAGAAGAGGCTTCGGCAAAAGGTGATGTCGTGATGATCCTTCTTCCTGATGAGAGTCAAAAAGAGATTTACGAAAATCAAATCGAGCCAAACCTCAAAGAGGGTGCGACGATAGCTTTCGGTCACGGTTTCTCTATCCACTTTGGACGTATCAAACCAAGAGCTGATATCAATGTAATGATGGTAGCACCAAAAGCTCCAGGACACACTGTAAGAAGCGAATTTATTAGAGGTGGTGGTATTCCTGATCTTATCGCGATAGAAAAAGATCCTAATGGCAATACTAAAGAGCTTGCACTCTCATACGCTTCTGCAATCGGCGGTGGCAGAACAGGAATCATCGAAACTACATTTAAAGACGAAACAGAAACCGACCTTTTTGGTGAGCAAGCGGTACTTTGTGGCGGTGTATCAGCACTGATTCAAGCAGGATTTGAGACACTTGTAGAGGCAGGTTATCCAGCTGAAATGGCGTATTTTGAGTGTTTACACGAGATGAAACTCATTGTTGATTTGATTTTTGAGGGTGGCATTGCCGATATGCGTTACTCTATCTCCAATACCGCAGAGTACGGCGATATGGTCAGTGGTCCAAGAGTTATCAACGAAGAGTCCAAAAAAGCGATGAAAGAGATCCTTAAAGAGATCCAAAATGGCAAATTTGCCAAAGATTTCGTCCTCGAAGGACAAGCAGGCTATCCAAGAATGAATGCAGAACGAAATAACCTCAAAAACCATCCTGTAGAGAAAACAGGCGAGAGACTTCGAGCGATGATGCCGTGGATCAAAGCCAAAAAAATCGTCAATCAAGAGACAAACTAAAAAATTAAGCTCTCACAAATAGAGACTATTCGTGAGAGCTTTTACTTTTGATTTCATTTTGAGAATTATTTAGAAAAAGATTGCGGGTCAAGCCCACAATGACAAAAGGGAGTTTTTAGAGGCTTCCTGATGTCAAATCTATGCTACTTGTCTAAAAGCGACCAGTTTCGTTTTTACCATAGCTTTTATAAAATCATTAACATTGGCAAATTTTACCTGTGCTTTATATTTTTTGTATCCTATCTCATCGATAAGACTGCTTGTGATTTGTGTCAAAAAAGAGTCTGTGCAAATGTGAACACTGTCAAAATCCAACACAACAATATCATCACTTTTTTCTATCATCATTTTAATTTTATCTTTAAGAACAATACCTATTTGATGGCTAATCAAAGGCATAAATTCTTTAAATTCTATTTTGCTCATCTTTTTCTCCTCTCCACCACTTCATCAATCTCTTTCATCACACGCTGTGTCTCTCTTAAACTTACGATGATTTTGAGATAGTGGAGCAATTCATTGATATTTAAAGTTGTGTTTTTTCTATCACTTAGCCACTTATCAAGCACCTGATAGCCACCTATCATAAATCTAAAAGTAGCTTCATCAACGCCACTGATATGAGTATTTGGATTGAGATATATTTTGTTGTTTCTAAAAATATCGGCTTTTTTTGCAAAACTTATCGCATACTCTTTGCCTTCAACTTTGAGATTCCATTTGTCTTGCTCATCAAAAATAGTGTGAGTGAGTAGATGCAATTGTGTAAGTTCAAAGCCTAATTTTGAGATTTTTACGATGTCGTAGCCAAAATCAATGCGAGGAAAATCAGTTTTGAGAAATTCATTGTATATAGTTCTATAAGTTGGCGAATACAAAAGCCCATAAATATAATAAAAAATCTCTTCATCGCCAAAGCTATTTAAATTTTCATTTTTAAATTTCATAAAATTTTCTGTGAAGTTGATATTTTTTTCATCTTCAAAAAATGAAGTTGTGTTTTCGTCGTAGAGGTAGAGAGGAGTAACATATGACTTTGAACCAGTTAAATGACAATCTGCTATATTATTAGTAATAAAAATAGCATCAAAAGGATTAACATTTTTAATGATTCTTTCAAATACAAGACCAATATTATTTAAAGCAAAATGTTGCATAGTCCCATATCTGGCTCTGTCTAATAATTTTATATCATAATATATCTTTTTTATATCAAAAGGTTTATATACAATATCTTTTATCTTTGATTTGTCAAATTTTATACTATTATCGAAAATGAAATTTTCATCGTTTCTTATAAATAATTCATCATTAGATGTAGTTACTCCTGAAGTACAAACTTTAAAAATGTCCTTTAAACTCCAAAATTTTTCATATTCATTATCTTCGCTTCTTGGAATAAAATAGCTCATTTCACCACTTGGATTAAGTTTATTTGTGCAAAGTTCTTTAAATGTTTTTGTTTGCAAAATATGAAATTTATCTTCTCTTTTACCGTACAAATCGCCATGATAGACTTCACAAGTTTTCGTCACTGCAAGACCTTCGGGTCGTGGCAGTCCATTTGTGGATTGCTTCACTTCGTTCGCAATGACGGTGGTGTTCGCAATGACTTGCTCTTTGACAAAAAGAGCGATACAAACACCTTGCTTGATGTCAAAGACATTTTCATCTTTGTTGCCTTGTTCATCTTTTTCTTTTTTGTTGTCATTGCCGTGGAGATCTAAAATATATATTTTACTAAAGCTACTCATTAGAGATTTTCTCATATATCTAAAAGTAGGATTATCTAAAAAACCATGAGGTACGATGTAGCCAATAGCACCAAAACCCGCACTATCGATTTGAAATTGAGCAAACCGTATAAACTTCACATAATCATCTTGAATCATTTTTGGATTTTTCTCATATAGTTTTTTGGTTCCGTGATATTTATAGTATTCAATCTGTTCGCCAATCCAAGTTTTTTGTATCACAAATCCATTTTTGGTTCGTTTTTTTAACTCTTTTTGAAATCCTATCAGTTTATTTGACTTGTCAATCATTGGAGTATATTTATTGATATATTCCTCCCCCTTGGATATAAGTTTTATATATTCATGTGGATTTTGGCTACTTCCGCTATACGGCGGATTACCGATGATGGCAATAATATCTTTTTGATTTTTGACATTTTTGGCGAGTCTTCCTTCAAGTGAAAGGCTATTAAACCCAAAAAGATTATTGGGTTCTTTGGAGGGGTCATCGAGGGTATTGGCTAGATAGATTTTCCATCTATCGTTATCGGGGTCTCCATCGTTTGCCGTCATGCTAAACTCAAACCCTAAAGTCTTTAGAAGCAAAGTAAGCTTAAGATGAGCCACGGTATAGGGGGCTATCATAAACTCAAAAGCATAGAAATTATGCAAAATATGGTTTGATACTTCTTTGATAAATTGCTCTTTTTCTACTCCTAAAATTTGGTATTTTTTATCTATTTTTGTCTTGATTAGCTCTATCGTAGAAGCCAAAAATGTACCTGTACCTGTGGCTGGGTCAATGACTTTTACATCTTGATGCAAAAAACCAT
>DYPM01000007.1:17448-26003 GCA_020719895.1 Sulfurovum sp.
AATTATCTCTTTGAGCTTTTTACTATTCCCCTCGTTGTCCCATTGCCAAAGTTGCCAAATTTTGAGATTTGTAAAGATGATATTTTCAAGAGAGGCTTTGTATCTATCAAATTGAGGTTTGAATTTTTTATCATCAATAGTATCCGATGGAAGTTTGACTTCAACGTATCCCAATGTAAAGCTATTTTCTTTGATAGCAATATCAGGAAAGCCTACACCTTTTTCATAATGACGGCTTGATTGTTCAGCGATGGCAGATATATTTTTTTTAAAATTTTCTTGTATAAATCTTTCTAAAAAATTTCCAAGAGGTTTATATAATGACCGCTCCGTTCCATCTGCTAAACTTTGTGTTATCTCTTCATTATATGTTTTCATTTTTTGTTCTTTTTTGTGAGAATATTTTACAAATGGGTTTCTTGCAAAACAAGAATTTAAATAGACAGATTCAAGATTTTTAAATCTTAAAAATAATACTTTAAACCAAAATTTTACTTCCTACAGCACAGATTGCACTTTCGCTTTTGAGTACTAATGGTGTATCAAGTCCTATGATTTTATCGGTTTCAAAGAGTGCTATCTCTTTGGAAGTAAATCCTCCTTCGCATCCTATGACAATAGTGTTGATTTGACTCTCTTGTGAAATTGTGTATGGTGAGAAGTTGAGAAGATAACTTTGTGGGTTTTGTGTAAGAAATATTTTGAGACTCTCCGTGGTTTGCATTTTCATGATATTGCTTCGTCCGCACTGTTGAGATGAGGTGCGTAGTATCTTTTCCCATCTTGTAAAGTCAAGTTTGAAGCTTTTTTGAGAACGGTCGCAATGAATAAAAGTGATTTGTTCTACTCCAAGTTCGTTGAGTGTTGGAAGAGCTTTTTCGATGCTTTTGGGATCAATCACACACAAGCCGATATGTAAAGATTTTTTGGCTTGAATCTTGAGTAGCTGACTCTCTTGAAGTGTCAAAGTCGCGATATGTTTGTCTATCGAAGTGATATGATAACTATAGAGAGTATCGTCGTTGAGATTACGCAGATAAATTCTTTCATCTGCTTTATGGCGACGCACTTTGAAAAGATAGCGGTGATCTTCTCCATCAAGAGTGATGAAACTACTTCCTGCTTGCGGATTATAGAGATACAACACCTTTTGCCTTTAGTACCATCAATACCACCATGATTGCAATGAGTGCGATTTGGATTGCTGAGATTTTGTAGAAGGCGTTACGAAGTTTTCGTGCAGTCTCTTCGTTTTGGAGATTTGCAACTTTGATGAGTTTGTGTTTTTTGATCTCTATTACCATCATGATGATCCATATGATAATCATCAAGCCAATCGCAATATTTATTTCAAAATCGCCCAATATCGTTGCAATCAATCCCGCAAAGGCTATCATCGTAATCAAACCTTGAAAGATTAAAGTGTAAAAAAAGCTCACTTTTTTGAGGCTTTGTGGGTTTGAATGTGTCATTAGTGGCAAAAATGCACCACCGACCAAAAATCCAAGAAATACTTTGATAAGTATGCTGTGTGTGAATAAAACCGATGCTATCATTCATTGCCCCTTAAAATAATCCTATCATTATACAGAGTTTTGTTATAATCAAACCATTTGAATACATAAGGTTTTATTATGCTCCTATCTATTGTCGAAGCACTTGATTGTATCGAGCAACACATTGCACCACTCCAAAATGAAATTATTCCAATTGAGTCTGCTGTAGGACGAATTGTCGCACAGTCGTACTATGCTACGTTTGATCTTCCTCGTTTTGACAACTCTGCGATGGATGGTTATGCGGTCAAAGTTTCTAATAGCGGTTGTAGTGTTGTCGTATCTGATGTGATTTATGCAGGAGATATACCCAAAATATCACTACAGAGTGGTTGTGCTATCAAGATTATGACAGGAGCACCGATTCCAAAAGAGTGCGAAGCAGTTGTGTCAATTGAAGAAGTGACGCAAGAGGGAGAATATATCAAACTTCCCAAAGGAATCAAAGAGGGAAATTTTATTCGTAAGGCAGGAGAAGATATCGCCAAAGGTTCGTGTTATCTTGAGAGAGGTGAGGAGATTCGTCCTTATACTATTGCATCATTAGCATCACAAGGTGTGACGCATGTTGTTGTGGTGCGTAAAATCAAAGTTGCGATTTTTGGGACAGGAGATGAGCTTTGTTTGCATTTTGAAAAAATCGCACCTCATCAACTCTACAACTCCAACTCTCCGATGTTTCTTGCAAGAGCATTTGCATTGGGTTGTGATACGCGATTGATTCAAACTGCTGTTGATACGCTTGACGCACTCAAAAGTTCGATTCTTTCTACGCTTGATGTTGATATTGTGGTTACCAGTGGTGGAGTGAGCGTTGGAGACAAAGATTTCACTAAGCAAGCATTTGAAGAGCTTGGTATGCAAACTCTTTTTGATGGTGTGGATATCAAACCAGGTCGTCCGACTGTTGTTGGTAAAATAGGAGATACAACGGTGATTAATCTCCCTGGAAATCCACTTGCAGCGATGGTCAATTTTGAACTTTTTGTGCGTGCAGTGATACGCAAAATGAGTGGTAGAAAAGAGCGGTTCCATGGGACTATCACAACAAAACTCAAACAAGAAGTTCGACTCAAAGGAGGAAAAACCACTGCTTTGTTGGGAAGTTTTGATGGTGATAGTTTTGTGCTACTTCGCAATCAAAAACCAGGAATGGTATTGCCAATGCAAAAAGCAGACGGAATGATATTGATTTCTTCTGAAGTTTCTTATTTGCCAGAAGGAGAAGTGGTCAAAATGCTTCCTATCGTTTGGGAGTGTACAAGTCAAACAAAAAGCAATATTTTTTGTTGATAGAGATTCACACTGCTTTGATTGCGTCGTAGGCGACTTGTATCATCTCTCCCATTTGACTCTCTGTGATGATATATGGAGGCATAAAGTAGATGACATTTCCCAACGGACGCAACAAAACACCATGCGTCAAACCATAACGGTAGATTTGTAGCCCGACTCTCTCTTTTGGTGTATATCCTGTAAGTTCTACTGCAGCGACCATTCCTTGTTGGCGTACAGTTTTGACATTTGGGAGAGATTTGAACTTTTGGAGTAGTTTTGATAGGTGTTGTTGTTTGGATTGATTGGTTTCTATGATGTTTTGGGACTCAAATATTCCAAGTGTTGCTAATGCCACAGAGCAAGCAAGAGGATTTCCAGTATAAGAGTGAGAGTGTAAAAAAGCTTTGTATTCATGATAATCACAATAAAAAGCATTATAGATTGTATTTGTAGTCATCACGACTGAAAGAGGCAAATATCCTCCAGTCAAGCCTTTGGAGAGTGTCATAAAATCGGGTGAGATTTTGGCATGATTACATCCAAACATCATTCCCGTACGTCCAAATCCTGTCATAATCTCATCAGCGATAAGATGAACATCGTATTTTGATGTAAGCTCTCTTGCACCTTTGAGATAGTCAGAATGATACATATGCATTCCGCCAGCACCTTGAATCAGTGGTTCGAGAATCAAAGCAGCGATTTTGTCTCCTTTCTCTTTGAGTCGCGTCTCAAGCAGTTCGAGAGCGTCGTGTGCTGCTTTTGGAGTTTGATCTTTTGGGACGGGAACTTGTTCGTTGGCGATTAGCAGTGGTGCGTAAGTCTCTTTGTAGAGACCAACATCACCAACACTCAACGCACCAATAGTTTCACCATGATAAGAGTTGGAGAGAGAAAGAAAAAGAGATTTCTTTTTGCCTTGATTGTAGTGGTAGTGGTAGCTCATTTTGAGTGCTACTTCAACAGCACTTGAGCCATTGTCTGCATAAAAAACTTTCTCAAGACCTTTGGGTGTCAAAGCGACCAATTGATGTGCTAACTCTACGGCTGGTGCGTGAGTAAATCCTGCGAGCAGTACGTGTTCGAGCTGTTCTACTTGTGATATCAATGCTGCATTGATAGTGGGATTGGAGTGACCAAAGAGATTTACCCACCATGAACTGATCGCATCAAGATAACGATTTCCTTCAAAATCATAGAGATAAACACCTTTGGCAGATGCGATAGGTATGATAGGAAGTGTTTCGTGGTCTTTCATTTGGGTGCAAGGATGCCAAATCACCTCTAAATCGCGTTGCATAATCTCTCTGTTTTTACCCTCAAACATTTTCAAACTCCTTTATGATTCCCTCTTTATAGTTATTCCCTCAATTTATTTCGATAAAATATTCTACAAATTTTTTAATTGAAGGCAGTTAAAGTATGATTAGTTGGATGCAACGGCATAATAAGTATCTTGTATGGACAATATGGGTTGCCACTATCACCTTTATTGGTGCAGGTTTTATGGGATGGGGAAGTTACAATTTGAGTTCTGGTGCAAGTAGTATTGCCAAAGTTGGTACTATCGAAGTATCTCAAAATGATCTCAATCAAGCATACAGCTCTCTTTATGCACGATATAATGAAATGATGGATGGCAAAATGGATGAAGCCCAAGCCCAAAAAATGGGATTGGTGCAACAAGCATTTGAGACGACACTCAACCAAGCACGTCTACTCAATCTCGCGAAAGAGTTTGAAGTCGTAATTTCTGATGAAGTAGTTGCACAACATATTGCTACGCTTGAAGCATTTCAAGAAAACGGCACATTTAATCAAAAACGCTACAACCAATATCTCACAATGCGAGGTATGAAACCGCAGATTTTTGAAGAGAATATAAGAGAAGAAATGACTTATAACAAAACACTTGATATGTTGAAAGTAGGGCTTTTCCCTTTTGAAAAACAAGTAGCAAATTATATCTTTGGACTTTCCGAGCGGATTGATTATAAGGTATTGACAGATAAAGATATCAACATTACTGTAGATGAAAAAAAACTCAAAGCGTATTGGCAACTTCACAAAGAGATGTTTATGATACCAGAACACTACACACTCTCTCTTTTGCAAACTCCATACGATAAAATTGTCGTCACTGCACCACAGATTGAAGAATACTACAAACAAAATAGTTTTAACTATGCCAACGCAGAGGGAAAACAACTCACACTTGATGAAGCAAAAGAGCAAGTCATCAAAGAGTTACAGATTGAAGGAAGCAAAAAAGAGGCACAAAAAGCCTATATTGCTTTCAAAAAAGGAGAGACAAATGCTACTCAAAGAGTTGAAGTGGTACGCGATGATCTTCAATTTTCTCAAGAGGTTTGGAAAGAGTTGAATGGAAAAACTTCAGGAGAGATTCTCAAACCAAAAGTAATCAATGAACACTACACAACCATTCGTATTGATGCTATCAAACCATCGCAAATCATGAGTTTTGAACAAGCACAATTACAAGTAGAGCAAAAAGTCAAAGCCCAAGAGTATCAAAATGCACTCAATAATTTTGCTGAAGAGAGTCTTAAAAAATTTGACACCCTTGATGTGAATCGTTCTGAATATCTCTCTTTGAACAAACCCACAATATTACCTCCTTTGTCACTTCAAGAGAGTGTAAAGTTGGCACAGCAACTCTTTACATCTTTAGAGGAAAAAGGTATTATTTCGCTTACAAATACCAAATTGGTACTCTATAAAATTGTTGATCAAAAAAATATTTTGTTTGATACAAATGAGACAAAGATGATAGAAGAGACGTTTGAGCAAATTAAACAACAGATTTTATTCAAAAATCTTCTTAAAGTATTAGATCAGCATTATCAAGTAGAAAACTATAAAAAAGGGTCTTAGGTGAGTAGAACAGTTTTAGCAATTGATATGGGTTCTACAAAGGTTTCAGTTGCAATTGCAGAGATAGAAGAAGAAATACCTAAGGTTTTAGGATATGGAATTTTCCGTTCTCAAGGAATCAAAAAAGGTCTTATTAGTAATATAGAACTTGCTTCAAAGTCTATCAAGCATGCCGTAAATGAAGCCAAACGTGTTGCCAATGTCACTTCTGATGGTGCGATTATATCAGTAGCAAACGGATATACAAAAAGTATCAACGTCTCTGCTACTATTACATTATCACACAAAGAAGTAACTATCAAAGAGATAGAGAGAGTCGTAAAGACTGCACTAAATGATGCAAATGTCGCTGATGAAGATCAAATCTTACATGTATTGCCCCATCATTTTAGAGTTGATATGAACGAAAAAGTGTCTGATCCGTTGGGTGCAAGTGGTCATACATTAAATGTCGATGTTTTAGTGATATTGATACCTCAAAAGAATTTTGAAATACTCCAAAAAGCACTTTTTGATGCAGAAGTAGAGATAGAAGCGATGGTACTCAATGGATATGCTTCTATGATTGCAACTTTGAGTGAAAGCGATAAAAAATTAGGATGTGCTATAGTTGATATAGGTGGACAGGGTAGCTCTATTGCGATCTATTCTGGAAACTCTCTTGCTTACAGTGGCGTTTTGGGTGTCGGTTCAAATCATATTACCAATGATCTCTCTATGGCACTTCATACGCCACTCCAAACTGCTGATTGGGTCAAGTGTCAGCATGGTAACCTTATTGAAGTAAGCAGTGAAAATATCAATCTTCCACGTATCGGTGACGAAGAGGGTCAAAATCAAGTTTCGCTTGAGATTGTGCATTCGGTAATATATGCTCGTGTCGAAGAGACACTTTCTCTTCTTGGAGAGATGATTAAACAAAGTGGCGTAGGGCATTCACTTAAAGCAGGCATTATTCTGACAGGTGGTATGTGTAAACTAAAAGGATTGAGAGATCTTGCTGAGGTAGTTTTTGATCCAATGTATGTGAATATTGCTACTCCTAAAACACTCAAGGGTCAATTTGAAGAGATTAATGATTTTTCATTTGCGACACTGATAGGATTGATTCTCTATCGTGCAGGAGCATATACGCAGTATGAGATTGATTCATCGCATACTTTTCTATATAAAAAACCAATAGTGCAAGAGAAAAAAAGCGAGAGTGAAAAATCACAAGAAGACAAAAAAAACTCTGAAGCCTGCTCATCACAACTGATTCAAGAGAAAGAAAAGCCAAAGATTATTTTGGAAGGTTTGCCAGACCCTGATTTGGGTAGTAGTTTGATACACAGGCTGAACAATTTAATCAAAAGTTTTTTTTAAAAAAAGTATTCAATAAGGAACAAATAAGATGGAAGAGTTTGAAATTAGTCAGAAACCATTAGACAAGAACGGAGCAAAATTGGGTGCAAAAATAAAAGCGATTGGTGTAGGTGGCGGTGGCGGTAATATGATTAATCATATGATTCAAGAAGGCGTACATGAGATTGATATGATTATTGCCAATACAGATCAGCAAGCAATAGATAGCTCTGCTGCCACTTTTAAACTTCAAATTGGAGTGAATACCACCAAAGGATTGGGTGCAGGAATGCTTCCTGAGAAAGGAAGAGAAGCTGCCATAGAGAATTTTGAAGATATCAAAAATATGCTCAATGGAGCTGATATTGTCTTTATTTCTGCTGGCTTAGGTGGCGGTACTGGTACGGGTGCTGCTCCTATTGTTGCACAAGCGGCTAAAGAGGTAGGTGCTCTTACTGTAGCTGTTGTGACGACACCATTTCAATTTGAAGGTCGAAAGCGTGGCAAACTTGCTAAAGATGGTCTTGAGGAGCTCAAAAAAGAGAGTGATTCAATTATTGTAATTCCCAATCAAAAACTTCTTTCGATTGTAGATAAAAGTGTTGGAATTCGAGAAAGTTTCAAGTTGGTCGATAATATCCTAGCTCAAGCGGTCGGAGGTATCTCTAAAGTCATTCAAGCATGCGGTGGTAGTCATGATATCAACGTTGATTTTGCTGATGTAAAAACAGTTTTACGTCATCGAGGACTTGCATTGATGGGTACAGGGTATGCAGTAGGTGAAAATGCTGCGTATGATGCTGCTAAGCTTGCAATTGAGTCACCACTTCTTGATAATGTTTCAATCGAAGGAGCAATGGGAGTATTGGCACACTTTAATATTCATCCAGATTACCCAATTCAAGAAATAGGTGCCGCAATGGGACTTATTGAAGGAAGTGCGGACTTAGATGCAAGTGTGATCTTTGGAACCACAACCGATAGTAAGTTTGAAAAAGACGAAGTACGAATTACAATTATTGCCACGGGATTTGAAGAAAAAGACTTTGGCAAAGAGACTAAGGTTATCACCGAAGAGACGCTTAATAATTTAACAGAAACGCTTAAATCAAAAAACAGTGCCATTGAAACCAATAGCCATCCTGAAGATTTTCTTGAAGTACCAACTTTTATTAGAAATAGAGACAATAATAAATAGAGCCATCCCAAATGGTTCTCAAATTTTGAACTTTATTTAAATGAGACATCTATTTGATTAGAAGTCTCGATACTTTCTCCTCCTCCTTTCTTCTCTTTTATCAAATCTCTTAAAGACGCATAAGGTCTTTGAGATTTATTTTTCCTTTTATTCTTTTTTGTTATGATGTATAAAATTTTTAGAGGAAAAGTGTCATGAAATATATTCATTCATTATCAAAATCTATTACTGTTACGGGATTGGGGTTGTTGCTTATTGTGGGCATTTCAGGATGTTCAGGATGT
>DYPM01000007.1:26103-27881 GCA_020719895.1 Sulfurovum sp.
TTCAGGATGTTCAGGATGTACCAATGAAGACCAACATACGCAACAAGCCCAAATAAAGCAGGGTGCATTTGTGATCATCGAAGAGACTGCACCAAATCAATACAAAATCAAAGAGGAGTTTCCTGCCGAAGAGACGCGTATCGTACTCAAAAAACTTGATGGCACTCAAAAAGTATTGACACAAGAGGAGATGGATACGCTTGTCAAACAAGAAGCAGCAAAGATTGATAATGGTACTTCACCTCTCACGCAACCGCAGATGTCTCAAGTAGGTGGCATGGGATTGGGCGAAGCACTTCTTGCGAGTGCCGCTGGAGTCATCGTAGGCTCATGGATTGGTAGTAAACTTTTTGGAAATTCAAATTATCAAAATAACCGCCAAGCAGGCTATAGCAATCCTTCTGCATATTCACGAAGTCAAAATAGTTTTAACCAAGCCCGAAGCGTTTCATCCTCCACTTCAAGCACCAAAAAAAGTGGTTTTTTTGGGAATAAATCAAGCAGTAGCAGTTCAAAAATATCTTTTGGAGGATAAATACAATGGTACACTTAGAGTCAATTTTGCCACTTGATGCGGATTATCTTGAGAGATTGGGATTTGCATGGCACACTGATAGTGACAAGAGCAGTTATCTTACTGATAGTTTAGTCGTCATTTCAGAGCATGAAGCCAATGCGTACTACGATGCTACTAATGAGCTTTATGAGATGTTTATCAAAGCAGCACAATATGTGATTGATCACAATCTTTTTTATGAAATAGGCATTCCTTTTAATCTAATCGAACTCATCAAAATATCATGGCAGAGTGATGTGCATTGGCATCTCTATGGTCGATTTGATTTTGCTGGTGGCATTGATGGCAAATCAATCAAGCTTTTAGAGTTCAATGCAGATACGCCAACGGCTCTTTTTGAAACGGCAGTAGTACAATGGGCAATGCTCAAAAAAAATCAATACGACGAAGCGATGCAATTTAATGGAGTGTACGAAGCGTTACTTGAGAACTTCAAACGTCTTGTGACATTAGAGGAGAGTATTGAAACATTTGATGAACGTTATGAAGGGTGGGGATTTCTTTTCTCCTCAATCAGAGGTGATGTCGAAGAGGAAAATACTGTAAAACTACTCCAATATATCGCGACAGAAGCAGGATACGTGACGCAGTTTGCTTATGTTGATGAGGTGGAGTTTGACAGCGAAGCGGGAATCTTTTTTGGTGGAGAGAAATATGAGTTATGGTTCAAACTCATTCCATGGGAAGATATCGCCATCGAAGAGTCTGAATTTGCGATGTTGCTTGGTGATATTATTGGTGGTCAACATGCAATCATTTTCAATCCCGCCTACACACTTTTGTTCCAATCCAAAGGAATACTTAAAGTGTTGTGGGATCTCTATCCAAATCATCCGTTACTTTTGGAGAGTTCGTTTGAGCCATTACCTCAAATCCAACAGGTCAAAAAACCATTTTTTGGAAGAGAAGGGGAATCAGTAACGATTCTTGATGTTGATGGTCGTACTATCGAAGGGGGTTTTGGTATATACGACAACCACAAAATGCTCTATCAAGCCTACACCGAACTTCCCACCGATGTACACGGTGAAAGCTACCAAGCAGGAGTTTTTTTCGCGTATGAAGCGTGTGGTGTCGGCTTTAGAAAAGGAGGCAAAATCCTCAACAATACATCAAAATTTGTAGGTCATATTATTGCGTAAAAGCGTCTATCATAGAATCTAAAGGAATCTAACTATTGGGAACCTCTAAAAACATAGAT
>DYPM01000118.1 GCA_020719895.1 Sulfurovum sp.
AAACTTGTACAATCTGAACTTGTTTAGAGTGTACAAAATTTAATTAGTAGGAGAAGTAATGGCAACACGACATCAAGCACGAAGAGCAGTTGTTGGACTGCTCTATGCGTATGATTTGGGAAATCAAAATATCGCAAAATATTCTGATGAAATTTTTGAAGAGGAGAAGATACGCAATAAACAGCGCGAGTTCTCTCACGGACTTTTTGATGGCACGATTGCAGATCTTGAGAGGATCGATACAGAGATACAAAAATACCTTAAAGAGTGGAATTATGGGATTATTGGCAAAGTAGAAAAAGCAATTTTGCGTTTAGGTGCGTATGAGATTTTGATTCTTGATGTTGATCGGGCGATTATTATCAACGAAGCACTTGAGCTTGCCAAAGAGCTTGCAGATGAAAAATCACCTCCTTTTATCAATGGCGTTTTGGATGCGATAGGAAAATAAAAATGACAGCCATCACAAAACAACGTATGAGTATCGAAGAAGCAGTCGAACTAATAGAAACAGCAGATCTTAAGACATTGGGCAAAATGGCGTATCAACGCAAACAAGAGCTTCATCCAAAAAAAATTACTACTTTTGTGGTGGATAGAAATATCAACTATACCAATATCTGTTGGGTGGATTGTAAGTTTTGTGCTTTTTATACGCATGAAAAAAAAGAAGATGCGTATATTCTTACTTTTGAAGAGATAGATCAAAAGATTGATGAGTTGCTTGCGATTGGTGGCACGCAGATTCTTTTTCAAGGTGGTGTGCATCCTAAGCTTGAGATTGAGTGGTATGAAGATTTGGTGGAGCATATTCATCAAAAATATCCGCAGGTGACGATTCACGGTTTTTCTGCGATTGAGATTGATTATATTGCACGTCGCTCAAATATCTCTATCTCTGAAGTGTTGCGACGACTTCAAGCTAAAGGACTCAGTTCGATTCCAGGAGCTGGAGCGGAGATACTAAGTGATCGTGTCAGAGATATTATCGCTCCAAAAAAGATAGACAAAGATACATGGCTCAAAGTACATCAAGAAT
Organism: Sulfurovum sp.; assembly: GCA_020719895.1. Classification (GTDB taxonomy): domain Bacteria; phylum Campylobacterota; class Campylobacteria; order Campylobacterales; family Sulfurovaceae; genus Sulfurovum. Next base: position 1,040 of record DYPM01000118.1, read on the forward strand.
CACATCTTTTAGGTATCAAGTCGACTGCGACAATGATGTATGGAACAGTAGAGACCACACGTGAGATTGTAGAGCATTGGGATTTGATTCGAGAGTTGCAAGATGAGACGGGAGGTTTTAGAGCGTTTATTATGTGGTCGTATCAAAGCGACAATACACAACTCAAAAGAGAACTTCCAACGATAGAGAAAACCACTTCCAATCTTTATCTGAGATATCTTGCTGTTGCACGGCTTTTTTTGGATAATGTTCCAAATATTCAAAGCTCATGGGTGACACAAGGCTCTTATATTGGTCAAATGGCGTTGCTTTTTGGTGCAAATGATTTGGGTTCGACAATGATGGAAGAGAATGTCGTTTCTGCTGCTGGTGCAAAAAACGAAATGAATCAAACACAAATGATTCGGTTGATTCAAGATGTGGGAGAGATAGCAGCAAAACGCAATACCGCGTATGAGATATTGGAGTGTTTTTCATCTCAATGATTAGGTCGCAAGCAAAGGCTCTCGCGACTGGTCGCTTTTGATAGATTTGTTTAATTGGAGGTTTTAATGCGTAAAATTATATTTTTTATAAAAATAATCATCATAGTTATGATGTTAGAAGGAGTGTTGATGGCAGCTACAATCGAAGAGATTCAAATAAACAACAAAACCGTTCCGATGGTTTTTGAAGAGGCAAAAAAACTCCCGATAGTTTCGATGCAGTTTATTTTTGAAAATGCAGGGCAATTGAGTGATACAAAAGATGGTATTGCTGATATTGCTTCAAGAGTGATGAACGAAGGGACAAAAGCAGAAGGTTCTACCCGATTTGCTACTACGCTTGATGCTCATGCTATCGAACTTCATAGTAGTGTTGGACGTGAGAGTTTTGTGATTGAGGTCTCTTCGCTTAAAAGTGAGTTTACTTATGCTATCGAAAGACTCAAGGCATTACTTCAAGATCCAAACTATACACAAGAGGCGTTTGAGCAAGTGATTCGCCAAAAGTTTGGTTGGATCAAACAAAAAGAGAGTGATTTTGACTACATCTCTTCTGTAGCGTTGCGTAGTGAACTTTTCAAAGGAAGCGTATTGGCAAGAGCGTATGATGGTACAGAAGAGAGTATTAAATCCATCACACTTGAGGAAGTTGAAGCTTTTATTTCATCTCGTATTGGTTACAACAATGCAAGCGTTGTTGCTGGTGGTGATATTTCAGTAGAAGAAGCGAAGCGTTATGGTGAAGCGGTATTGTCTATTTTGGGCGTAGTTGATACTAATGCTACTTCGTCTATTGTTGTATTAGATAAACAAACTACGATTGAAAAACAAGAAGAGACACAACAAGCGTATCTCTCTTTTGGATCTCCTTTTTATTTTAGTTATCAAGAAAAAGACCAATATAAAGCCAAAATCGCAGAGTATCTTCTTGGCGGCGGTGGATTTGGTACACGTATGATGGAAGAGATTCGTGTCAAACGTGGACTTGCGTATAGTGTCTATGCGACATTTAGAACCTCAAAATACACCTCTTATTTGAGTGGTGCATTACAAACCAAACTCTCTACACAAGAGGAAGCAAAAAAGATTGTACAAGAAGTGGTAGATACATTTGTCTCCAAAGGAATCACCAATGAGGAGCTTCAAAAAGCCAAAAAGTTTTTGGTAGGAAGTGAGCCACTGCGTACTGAAACACTCTCACAACGCCTTTCGCGTGCGTATAATGAGTTTTATTACAATAGACCACTTGGATTTTCAGCTGATCAACTTCGATTGATTGACTCTGTGACACTTGAAGAGATGAATGCTTTTATCACTTCTCACAAAGAGATTGCCAAATTGAGTTTTGCGATTGTGACTAAAAATAAGATGTAGATGACAAGATTCAAGTGAAGTGATGGAAGAGACCAAACGACTATTTAAAAAACTCAAAATTACTACCATTCTTGAACTTGCTCTCATCACTCCAACTTCCTACAACGATACAACTCTCTCATCAGAGATAATCCCCTCAAAAATCGGAACATTTGAAGCGATAGTCAAAGAGGTGGAGAGTATCGGAGGTAAACTTCGTGTTTCTTTTTGGTTATCTGCTTTTCATCAACCTCTTTATGCGACTTTTTTTCGTACTACGCCTTACCATTATGGGCTTTTTCGTGTTGGTTCTGTGCATATTATTCAAGGTAGAGTTGAGGTTTATCACCAAATGTTGCAAATGTCCCAACCAAAATCACTCAAAGAGATAGGCAAAATCACTCCAAAATACAAAACAGTACTCAAAGAGAGCGAAATGCGAGCATTGATGGAGACCTATCTTCATCGTCAAAATCTTTTACGCGAAGGATTAAATCAAAGCGAAGCAGAGAAGATAATCGCAATACATTTTCCGCCACACAAAGAGGCGATTTTGGATGCAAGTGGATTGCGACTTGAGATGGTGGAGACGCTCAAGTTTGTTGAGGCACTAAATCATCTCAAAAAACTTCGCACCAAACGTGTCAATTATCCAGCAATTCGAGCGTTAAATGGCGATACTTCTCCTTTTTTAGAAAGATTACCTTTTGCGCTTACCTCCGAACAAAATCAAGTGATTGATGCGATCCGTTTGGATCTTGCAAAGTCTCATAAAGCAGCCAAACGAATGGTAGTCGGAGATGTGGGTTCGGGTAAAACGATGGTTATTTTGGCTTCTGTGATGATGGCGTTGCCACATAAAAGCATTTTGATGGCTCCCACATCGCTTTTGGCACTACAGCTTTATGAAGAGGCGTGCAAATATCTTCCTCCAACAATCTCTATCGCATTGGCGATGCAGAGCAGAGCAGAGGGAAATTTTGAGAGTGCTGATTTTGTGATTGGCACACATGCGTTGCTTTACAAAGAGCATTTGCCTGAAGTGTCATTGGTTATGATTGATGAACAGCATCGCTTTGGTACACAACAGCGACAACAACTTGAGGCGTTGTCAAACGCACAAGAGGGCAAACGAACTCATACGATACAGTTCTCCGCCACTCCAATTCCGCGTACTCAAGCGATGATGGACTCTGAGCTGATTGATGTAAGTTTGATCACCACTACACCTTTTGTGCGAGATGTCACGACGATATCAATCTCAAAACCTGATTTTGGCAAACTTTTGGGACATATTTCTTTGGAGATTGAAGCTGGACATCAGGTGCTTGTGGTCTATCCATTAGTAGAGGAGAGTGATGAAGTTCCGTATCAGTCGCTTGAAGAGAGTAGAGGATTTTGGGAGAAGCGGTTTGAAGATGTTTATGTAACGCACGGAAAAGACAAAAACAAAGAAGATAAGCTTTTGGAGTTTCGCCAAAAAGGGAAAATTTTGCTTGCTACAACTGTCATCGAGGTTGGAATCTCATTGCCAAAACTCACACTAATTATAATCGTAGGTGCAGAACGAATGGGACTTGCGACACTGCATCAGTTGCGAGGTAGAGTAGGGCGAAATGGACTGAAGAGCTGGTGTTATCTCTACTCTCACAGCACGCCTAATGAAAGATTGAGAGAGTTTGCTGATACTACCAGCGGTTTTGATATTGCCAAATTGGATTTGAAATTTCGCAACAGTGGTGATATTTTGGATGGCACAATCCAAAGCGGACAGAGGTTTCGATGGTTGGATATGGCAGAAGATGAAGCAATCATTGCAAAAGCAAAAGAGAGACTGAATGTGTCTATACGTTAAAGGATTCTTAGCCGATTTTCTTTCTCCTCTTTTTGCTATACTCTCACCAAAACAAGCATAAGGCGCAACATGACAGACCAAGAACTCAAAGAATTAGTCGCAAGTCTTGCGATAAAATCAGACAGATTGGACGCACAACTTGCTAAAACAAGTAAAGATATAAGAGCTTCACAAGCCAAAACCG
>DYPM01000008.1:0-22123 GCA_020719895.1 Sulfurovum sp.
TAATGTAAAGAAATTGCAGAGATGGGAAAATCCCATCTAAAAGTGATAAAGAGATACTTTATGCTTTGTAGTTATTGATTGCTTTTTCGAGAATTTCTGTTGCGGCTACTTTGTCTTTAAATCCTGATACTTTGACCCATTTGTTTGGTTCAAGCATTTTATAAGTCTCAAAGAAATTTTTGATTCTGTTGAGTGTATGTTCTGGAAGATCACTTATATCATTGATTTTGGCATAAGTTGGATCAAGTTTGACTGCTGGAACAGCCAAAAGCTTCTCATCTCCGCCACTCTCATCTTCAGTCATCAAAACACCGACAAGTCTACATTTGATAAAAGCTCCAGCTTGAATTGGATAGTCACAAAGCACAAGAATATCCGCAGGATCACCATCATCAGAGAGCGTGTTTGGAACAAAACCATAATTCGCTGGATAGTGCATCGCAGAGTAAAGAACTCTATCTACTTCCACCGCTCCTGACTCTTTGTCAAGTTCATATTTGATGTTTGAATTGAGTGGGACTTCAATAATCGCTTTTACTGCATCAGGATTTTCGCCGTGTCCAATTTTTGTAATATCCATAAAATTCTCCTTAAAAATTAGTGTACGAGATAATAACATAAGGGGTAAACAACTCCCCTTAACGCTTGATACTGCAATTAAGAACTCTATCCAAATGGATTGCTTCACTTTGTTTGCAATGAAAAAGTACTGTGGATGCTGACATAGAATGATGAACAGTCTCCACTGCTTCGATAAAACTTCACAATATTCAAAAACAGCAATGTTGATTTTGGAAATTGTGGGGATTTTCAAAATCACACACCTTTCAAATTCGTCACTTCATGCAATACCAATAAGGATAAATCCACAAGCAACTATCTGATATAATCGACACAAATTACAAGGAGTCAAATCATGTCAAAGAAGCTAATTCTGCTTATCGGTGCTCCAGGATCGGGCAAAACTACAGATGGTAAAATCATCGCACAAAACCATCCTGAGATTACTACATACTCTACAGGAGAGCTGATCGCAAAAGAGATTGAAAGTGGTAGTGCAATTGGCAAAATCGGAGCGTCGTTTGTGACACACGGTGATTTGGTTCCTACGGCGATTGTAATTGATACGATTATCGATGCTATCAAAAGAGCATCAACACAAATAGTGCTTATCGATGGTTTTCCACGTAAAGAGAAACAGCTAAACTATTTTTGTGATTTTGTTTTTAACCATAAAGATGAGTTTGAGGTAGTTTCGATGATTGAAGTAAGAGTAAGCGAAAAAACTGCAAGAGAGAGATTTTTGGCATCAGGACACACACAAGAGATGTTTGAGCATGAGATGAGAGATTACACTATATCAGTAGCAGATATTGAAGCTCATTTTGCACAAAAAGGGATTTTGACTGTTATAGACGGTGAAAAACCACTTGATGAAGTGATAGCATCACTTGAAGCACATCTTAAAACACGTTTATAACTGACTTAAGCAATCTATGTACACCATTGATGCTTACGCCAAAGTCAATATTTTCCTCAAAATCACTGGACATCGCAACGGTTATCACACGTTACTCTCTCGTTTTATGCAGGTTGAGAGCCTCTATGATACAATTCAATTGACTCCTTCAGTCTGTGAAAGTTTTACCATTGAAGGGTGTGATGGTGTACCGATAGAGTCAAATACTATTTTTAAAGCCTATCATCTACTGCTTGAGCATGCACAAAACAAAATATTGAGTGAATTTTTCCATTCCCATAAAGTAGTGGTGACCAAGCGGATACCAAGTCAGGCAGGTTTGGGTGGCGGTAGTTCGGACGCAGCAGCGTTTATGCGTTTGGTAAATCGTGTGTGTGATTTGGGGATTGATACAGATGAGCTTGCATCTTTGGGGAGTCAAATTGGTGCAGATTTGCCTTTTTTTATTTACAACTATCCATCGGCAAATGTGACAGGATTTGGAGAGATTGTCACGCCTTTTGAAGAGTCGCTTTTGGACTTGGAGATCTTCACGCCGTCTATAGGATGCGATACAACACTCGTCTATAAAACCTTCAAACAACATCTTTTGGAGCATATTTCTCTGTGTAGTTTTGTAGGCTGGGAGAAGCTTGAATCTCGTACACTTCTTGAAACTATCGCTGATCCGATTGTACTCAATGACCTTTACGCCGCCGCACGAATCGCTTATCCCGATCTTGAAAGTATTTCTCCTACAGGTTGGTATTTTTCTGGTAGTGGCAGTAGTTTTTTTAGACTCAAGTAACATTTATGGCAAAGAAAAAAACTCTCTTCGAGTGTCAAACATGCGGTTTTCAGTCGCCACGATGGATGGGAAAATGCACTTCATGTGGTGCGTGGGAGTCGATGATAGAACTCAATGACGAGCAGATTAAATACCTCAAAACTACCACTACAGCATCTCCATCAACAGCCAAAGCCCAACCAATTACGGAGATTACAGAAGATAACATTATCCGTTTTAGTTCAGGAAGTCGCGAGCTTGATTTGGTGCTTGGTGGAGGAGTTGTCCCTGGTTCGCTGACGCTTATTGGTGGTAGTCCAGGGATTGGAAAATCGACGTTACTTCTTAAAATTGCGGGCAATCTTGCAAGAGAAAATCTCAAAGTTCTTTATGTCTCAGGCGAAGAGTCCGCAGGACAGATTAAACTACGTGCCAATCGTCTTGATGCTAACCATCCTGATCTTTATCTTCTTGCTGAAATCAATCTCTCTACAGTTTTAGCCGAACTACAATATCAAAACTATCGTTTTATTGTGATTGATTCGATTCAGACGCTCTACTCCGAAGAGACACCTTCTGCTCCAGGGTCAGTGACGCAAGTGAGAACAATCACTTTTGAGTTGATGCGCGTAGCGAAGAGTTTGCATATTCCGATATTTATTATTGGACATATCACCAAAGACGGCTCTATTGCAGGTCCACGTGTGCTTGAACATATGGTTGATACGGTTCTTTATTTTGAGGGAGACGGAAACTCTGAATTGAGACTTTTGCGTGGCTTCAAAAACCGTTTTGGTTCGACCAATGAAGTGGGAATTTTTGAGATGAATGCCAATGGTTTGATGGATGCAAAAAGCGTAGCAGGAAGATTTTTTGAAAAAGGCAAGTTGCAGTCGGGTTCTGCTCTCACTGTGATTTTGGAAGGAAGTCGCCCGATTATTATTGAAGTACAAGCTCTTGTAGCCGAGGCGTACGGTCATCCCAAACGTAGCTCTACAGGTTTTGACAACAATCGCCTCAATATGCTTCTTGCACTACTTGAAAAAAAACTTTCCCTACCGCTTGGAACGTATGATGTTTTTATCAATATTTCAGGAGGCATCAAGATACAAGAACCAGCAGCAGATATTGCGGTAATCGCTGCGATTTTGAGCAGTTATCGAGAGCGTGAATTGAGTAGCGAAACGATTTTTTTAGGCGAAGTGAGTCTCACAGGAGAGATAAGAGAAATTCCTGCACTTTTAACACGTCTCAAAGAGATGGAGACTCAAGGGTTCAAAAAAGCAGTAATTCCAAATAAACCAATGGAAAAAACAACAATCAAATGTTTTATTGCAAATGAAGTCTCCAAAGTAGTAGAGTGGATGTAGGGATTCCACGATAGATCTCCATCTTCTCACTCCCAAACAGCTTTGTGTTTAAAATAAATTTCCCGCATCTCTTTGTACTGTTTTTTGTTGATTGATAAGCGTTGGAGGTGCTGGCAGTGATTCACGTTTATTGGCTCGCTTAGGAGTAGTTTTGTGTAGCCCTTCGTGAGGTTTGATAGGCTCTCCTTTTTGAGAAACTGAAGTAGTAGTTTGATTAGTTGTCATTTTTGGTTCTGTTTCGACTTTGGTGTAGATATCATGATTTATTTTGATCTCTGCGGATAGATTTTCATCAGGCTTGAGATAATCTGTATTGGTCATGATCTGAATCACGTTTTTGAAAGTTGGTACTGCTGATTGTGCTGCAAAATAGAGTTTGCGTTTGGTGGTTGGTTTGATGACAAATATTCCTATTGTATACTTATGTCCTTTTGCATCGTTTGCAAAACCATAAAAACTACTATGAAAGCTACGGCGATATTGTCCATTTTCGACAATATGTGCCGTACCCGTCTTGCCTCCTATTTCAAGTCCTGGATATTTGGCAAATCTTCCCGTTCCGCGCTCTACAACTTCTCTTAAGATATCGTGCATTTGGTTGGCTGTCTTAGGTGAAATTGCTTGAAGATCAGGAGAAGCAGGCTCAAGCACATACTGTTTTCCCTCTTTAGTTTCAAGATAATCTGCAATACGCGGTGTCATAGCTTTGCCATTATTATTAAAAGCAGAATAGGCTTTGAGGAGTTGAGCAAAATTGATCATCATGCCATATCCATAAGAGCTGTTGCATCGATTGATAATGGCATTGAATTGCGTAGGGGATTTGATTTGTCCTGGGATTTCGCGTGAAAGGTCGATTCCTGAAGGTTTAGAGATACCAAACTTGCGTAATCCATCATAAAACTGTCTGCCTGTAAGACTCATTGTAATCTTACTGATCCCTACGTTAGAGGAGTGTACAATCACATCAGTAGCAGAGAGAGAAGAGAACTTATCATCATCGGTAATGTGATGTCTTCCAATGTAGAGATGACCATTTTGTGTATTGATACGTGTTTGAGGAGTTACGACATTATTGTCAATCGCGATTGCCATAGAGATTGGTTTGAGTACAGATCCTGCCTCGTAGGGATATTCTGAAAATTTTGGATTGAGCATCGGAATATCTTCTGGGCGGATAAAATTTGGAGAGAAACGATTGGAGGTTGCTAATGCAAGGAGCTGACCTGTATTGCTTCGCATGACTCCTACAAGAATCTCTTGAGCTTCAAGACGAGTTTTCATCGCATCAAGCATTACTTCGATGCGGTTTTGAAGTGCAAGAGAAATATTGAGATGTAGATCCATTCCGTCGATTCGATCTACTTTGATACTGTTTTTATCATGAATAATAGTACCAACCACATCTCGTTTGCCTCTAAAATAACCATTTTTTTGTGAAGTGATATACTCTTCATAGTGGCTCTCTATTCCTTTGATTCCTTTAGGACGAAAGTAGCCGTTTTGTAGTGTATCTTTGGTGTATCCTAAAATAGGAGACATCACGTCATTGAGCGGAAAATGTCTACTCTCACCATTTTCGACAATATCAAGCCCCAAAAGCACATCCTCGCCACGACTGTTTTGAATCCAGCGAAAAACATTTTTACGTTTGAGTTTGAACGCAAGTGCTTTGAGTTGCGTAGCTACTGTAGTGTGAAGTATACGAGAAAGGACTATATTGCCTGTTTTGAGTTTTCCATTTTTGTCGGTCATTTTTTCGCGAATGATCTCTTTGGGAATATTGCTATAGATACTAAAAAGCGTAATAAAAAGCTCTCTTTTGTCAGGGTCAATACTCTCTGCTCGTATAACTGCTTTATAGGTTTTTTCGGAGTAGCTTAGTGCATATCCATCTTCTGAAATGATAGAACCGCGAAACGAACGGTCGTTGTGTATCGCATTTGCCGACGGAGTGTCGCGATCTGAAAAAGCTGTTTTGAGCATTGCTAACAAAAAAAATGCAAGCACAATAGTGATGATATAAAAAAGTGTCCGAACTTTGGAACTTTTTTGTTGTAATGCTGGATTTTTTACTGCAATAAGAGGAGTCTGTTTCATGGGCGTGATTTTACGCTAATTTCGATAAAATAGCGTTTTTAAATTTTGAATATAAATATTAGAGTTCTTACAGAACTCAAAATAACGCCTAATGAACGTTATGGGTTGTCTTCGTGCATGAGGACTCACGTACTTCGTGCTTAGACTTCTTGTTTTGCAAGAAGTCTATTACTTAATCTATTTTAAATAAAGCAAATCAAACCCTTTGCGACTCTCAAAAATTTGTTTTTGTAGCTTTGGGGTTGTAGGAATAATCAATGATAGACAAATCACTGCTCGCGGGCATTACGATACTGCTCACTCTCTCCCTTGTGATGACTTATTCTCTTTCGGTTTATACGGTTGTCCATTTTCACTATGATGATTTTCACTTTTTTATACGTCAAATGATTGCAGTGGGCGTTGGATTTGTGATGATGATAGCCGTGAGCAAACTTGATCCTGATCGATGGTTTGTTAGGTTGGGAATGACACTTTTTTTTGTTTCATTTATTTTAATGGCAATTGTGCCGTTTCTTCCTGCTTCTTTGGCAAAAGAGGTCGGTGGTGCAAAACGCTGGATACAATTAGGACCTATGTCCATCTCTCCTGTAGAGTTTTTCAAAATAGGATTTGTCTTTTTTTTGGGTTGGAGTTTAACGCGTCGATTTAAAGATGTTGTCAAAATAGGGTTTTTTCAAGAGATTATTGCTTTTGCACCCTATTTGGGACTCTATTTGGTTTCAGTAGTAATTATTGCAGTATTTCAAAAAGATTTAGGTCAAGTTGTCGTACTTGGAGGCACTCTGCTTGTGATGTTTTTGTTTGTTGGAAGTAGTTTGAAATTTTTTATGCTTCTTTTGAGTGGTGTTATTGGAGGATTTGTGAGTCTTATTATCGCCGCACCGCACCGTATGAACCGTATTGTGAGTTGGTGGGGAACGGTGCAAGATACTATTTTGTCTATTTTTCCATTTGAGTCGCTTGAGCAGTTTCGTGTCGAAGCAGTCAAAGAACCTTATCAAATCTCCAACGCACTCAATGCGATTCATAATGGAGGTTTTTTAGGTATGGGATTGGGAAGTGGACAATTTAAATTAGGGTATCTCTCTGAAGTGCATACGGACTTTATTTTGGCAGGAATTGCTGAAGAGATGGGATGGTTTGGAGTGCTATTTGTAGTTGGAGTATTTCTTTTTGTGATTTATCGCATTTTTATGATTGCGGTCAAAGTAGAGAGTCCACTCTATTATCTTTTTTCGATTGGCGTAGGATTGTTGCTTGCATTGGCATTTATTCTCAACGCTTTTGGTATCTCTGGTGTCACACCTATCAAAGGAATTGCTGTGCCTTTTTTGAGTTATGGCGGTTCGCATATTTTTGCAGCGATGTTAGCAATTGGAATGGTGTTGATGATCTCCAAAAAAGTTCCACGTGACGAGGAAGGAAAAATAATATGAACCATTTGAATAATTCTCAAATTTTGAGTAAGCTCAAAATTAGATCTTCGTGCCGTCAGCTCTTGCGACTGGTCGCTCTTTTAAATTTATATTAATTGGAGGTGTCAATATGAGTATTGTAATGACAGGTGGTGGCACAGGTGGTCATTTGGCCATAGTTCGTGCAGTAAAAGAGAGCATAATACAACTCAACACAAAAAATAGTGCAACACCCCAACTTATCTATATCGGCTCTACTAAAGGACAAGACAAAAAGTGGTTTGAAGCAGACAACGACTTTGCTTATAAATACTTCATAGAGAGTCAAGGAGTAGTCAATCAAGGTGTTTTTGGAAAAATGAATGCACTTTTCAAAATTGCAATTTCTGCTTGGAAAGTACGAAAACTTCTTAAAACTCACAATGCTCGAGTAGTCTTTTCTGTGGGAGGTTTTTCTGCTGCACCTGCGGCATTAGCAGCAAAACTCTGTGGTGTACCATTGGTTATACACGAACAAAATGCCAAAATAGGTTTGCTCAATCGACTGCTCAAACCTTACGCTACTAAATTTATCTCCTCTTATCTCAAAGAGAGTCCGATTCAAGCTTATCCTGTCAATCAAATCTTTTTTAAAAATGCTCGTATTCGTACACACATCAAAACAGTGATATTTTTGGGTGGATCTCAAGGAGCAAAAGCGATTAATGAGTTGGCATTGTCATTAGCAGAGAGTCTTACTGGGCGTGGAATCTCGATTATCCATCAAGCAGGAGAGAGTCACGTCGATAGTGTTAAAAATCAATACAAACAGATGGGAATCGAAGCGGAGGTGTTTGGATTCACTGATCAAATGGCTTCACTGATGCAAAAAGCCGATTTTGCTATCGCACGTGCAGGTGCGTCAACGCTTTGGGAACTTGCAGCAACTGCACTTCCTACGCTGTATATTCCTTATCCTTACGCTGCTGGAGATCATCAATTTTATAATGCAAAATTTTTGGTCGATAAAGGATTGGCGTGGATAATGCGAGAGGATACGCTTTTAGCAGAAGGAGTATTAGTGTTGCTCGATGAAGAGATAGAGAGTAAAAGCAAAGGGCTTTTGGAGTGTGTTAAAAAAGATGGAAGTAATCAAATAGCAAAACTTTTAATAAGCTACGACAATAACCATCATTGCCCATATTAAGGTATGAAACATAAATAAGTAGATACACTTTTGGCTAAAATCTTTTGGACAAGGCTATCGTAGATGATCAAAAAAATGGCTCTTTTATTTGTATTAGCAGGAACAACTCTCAATGCAGGAGAGAAAATCGACGCAGTCGAATATATAGGGTTGGGACACCTTTCTGTTGGCGTTGCAGAGGAGATTGCTGGGATTGGCAAAGGTGATGAAATTGATCTTGCAAAAATCAACGCATCGGTAAAGAAGTTTTTTGCATTGGGCTACTTCAAAGATGTGTGGGTAGAAAAAAAAGATACAAAAATTATCTATCACTTTCAAGAGAAACTTGCTATCTCAAATATAGAAGTCAAAGGATTTGGCTCTGATGACGACACCCAAAAACTACTTGACAAGATCGGGCTTAAAAAAGGTGATCTTTATGATGAAAGCAAAATCAAAGAAGCAAAAAAATCAATCATAGCAAGTCTTGAAGAGCAAGGTTATTACGACAGTGTAGTGGAGATTAGCTCTGATCAAAAAAGCAAAAACAGTATCGCACTCAAGTTTGAAGTCAACAAGGGAGAGAAAATCATTGTCCGCAAAATCAACTTCATTGGGATTCGCACCTTTGAGGCAGACAAACTTCAATCCCTAATGGCAAATAAAGAGCGTGACAGCTTGGGTTGGTTTCCTTTTGGATTCAATGACGGCGTGGCAAAAGTTGATCAGCTTGAGCTTGATAGCTTCAGAGCCAAAGAGATCTATATGCAAAATGGATATCTTGATGCAGAAGTAGGCAAACCGTTAATGCGTGTTGATTTTGGCTCATACAATGCCATGATTGATTATTTGGTCTCTGAGGGAACACAATATAAAGTAGGAGACGTCTCATTGGCACTTTCTCTTAAAGGGATTGATTCAGTAAAAGTAGCACAAGCATTGCGTCTCAAAAAAGGAATGGTTTTTGATATCGAACGTATGAGAAGCGATATGCAGATGATTAAAGAGAGTGTTGGAAATTTAGGATATGCCTTTGCAAAAGTCTATCCAAATATGCACAAAGATGATCACAATCACACTGTCAATCTGCAATATATGGTAGAGTCAGGAGATCCTGTCACTATCAATGATGTGATTATTTCAGGCAATGATGTGACCAAAGATCGTGTTATTCGTCGTTATATCTATCTTGCTCCTGGAGACAAATACAACGAAACAGATCTCAAAGAGTCCAAAGGAGCATTAGGACGAACAGGATATTTTGAAAAAATAGACATCGAAACCCAACGTGTCTCTCAAGATAAAATCAATCTTCTTGTCAAAGTCAAAGAGGCATCTACGGGTACTATCTCTGCTGGTGGTGGATATGGACAATACGAAGGATTTATGTTCAATGCTTCAGTTTCTGATAAAAATATCTTAGGAAGTGGTGTCAATGGAAGTTTAGGATTTGATATTTCCAAAATATCAACCAACTACAATCTCTCTTTTACAAATCCACGACTTTGGGATAGTATGTACAGTTTGGGGGTTGATCTTTATAAAAGAGATTACAAATATATCGACTACACTCAAGATCAGCTTGGAGGAAGTGTCAATATTGGCAAACTCCTTGATCGTCACCTTTATGGCTCAGTGGGTATAGGCTATGTAGACAATCAATCCTCAATCAATAATGACTACAACACCACTATCAATGATATTTTTTATAGTGATAAATACAAAAAAGCCTCTCTTTTTGCGACACTCAAATATGACAATACAGACGATTTTTATGTTCCACGAGAAGGATATATCGCATTAGGATCAGTAGAGCTTGCCAATATGAATGGAGATATAACCGCAGAAAATCAAGCCAAAGGATACAAAGAGTTTGCCAAATACGCCAAATTCTCTGCTAAGTTTGGAGCATTCAATGGACTAGAAAAAACGCTTGATTATGATCTCGTCTTACGCTATAAAGCACGATTGAGCGTAATCAGTGCAAATGATGAGTACATTCCTATCGGAGAAAAACTCTTTATAGGAGGAATGGGCTCGGTACGTGGATACAACGCTTTTTCTCTCTCTCCGCTTTATGAATCAAGACGTATTGGAGGTACTTATTCTTTCTCTAACGCTTTAGAGGCAAGCATTCCACTCTCCGAAGAGACCAAAATGCGTTTGGCATTTTTTGTCGATTGGGGAACGATAGGCACAAGAGATCTTCTTATTGCTCCTTCCAATAAAGTATCAGTCGATGAGATTTCGCGTAGCTCCAGCGGAGCAGTGCTTGAATGGCAATCTCCATTTGGACCTCTCAACCTCATTTTTGCCAAAGCCATCAATCCAAGTAGCGATGACAGTACGGCTTTCTTTGAGTTCTCTATGGGAAGTAACTTTTAAGTGTTGACTCTCTTTAAAACTTTGATTTTTTTAAAAATCGTTTCAGTCCGCGTTTGGCACGATAGTCTAACCTGTACTCGATATGTTCAAGATACCAAAGTAGTGCTTTTGGGGTAATGCCTCTTTTTCGTGCTTCACGTTTGAGAGTGGTTTGGGGAATGCGTACGGGTGTTTTTACAAAAGTACGTGCCAACCTCTCTATCTCCTCTCCGCGTTTGAGATTGTGACATAGTCGAGCAAAAACAAAAGGCAAACCAGTCATTTCATACCACGCCTTAGCAAGATCTACTCCTTCTCCGCCTTCAAGTTTGTATTTAAGTGCGGTATCGCCGATAAGGACTCTTCCTTGTAAACCCAATAGAGTAGCAAGTCGATTTGAGGTTGCAGAAGCTGGGTCTATTGCTGTATCACCAGGAATCACAAAAACACTTTGTACTGCTTTGTTGGCGATGATTCCAAGATCAGTGCAACGGTAGCGATTGGATTCTATTGATGAGATAAATGCTGCATTAATCTCTCTTCTTTTGAGTGAAGCGTTGATTTGACTTGGTACCGCACGTTTGTAGCGTAGTGCCATTTTGGACGCATCTGAATGAAGGTGACGCTTGAGAAAGAGTTGAAAAGGGAGCAGATTGAGATATGAGATCGAACCAAATACCATCCGCTTGATCTCCTTTTTTTAATTTTTGGTTAAGGCGGATTATATCAAACAACTTTTATAATCGTTCTCCTTTGGATTAAAAAAATCAATAATTAAAGAGAGAGATATGGTAAAAGTAGAATTTTTAGGTCCTATCGGTAAAGCTTCAATAGAGATTGAGGCAAACACACTTGCAGAGGTATCAAAGATACTTAAAGAAGAAGAAGATATTTCTCATTGGCTTAGTCAGTGTGCGGTTGCTGTGAATGATGTGATGATCAGTGATCTTGATTTTTCTCTCAAAGATGGAGACAAAATCTCGATTCTTCCTCCTGTGTGTGGTGGCTAAAATGGAGCTTTATCAAGGGCCGCTTGATATCAAAGAGATATTTGGACGTTGGCTTGAAGAGGAGTCACGCGCCAACTATGGAGCGTATATTCCGTTTGTGGGAACGATTCGTGCTGAAGAGGGGATTGATGGATTGAGTTTTGATATCTATGGACCGATTCTTGCGGTGTGGTTTGAGAGATGGCAAGAGATCGCCAAAACAAAAGGAGCAAAAGTCAAGATGGCACACGCAGTTGGCGATGTACCGATACACACCTCATCTTATATCGCTGCTGTTTTTTCTCCAAAGCGACGTGTAGCACTCGAAATGATTGACGCGTTTGTAGAAGATTTCAAAGCCAATGCACCAATATGGAAATATGATTTGGTGGACGGCAAACGACACTATGCGACAGATCGAAGCACTCCTATGAGTGGTGCTGGACTGCTTGCGTAGTTTTGCAGAGAAAGGTATATATGTTAAGTTTTGAGAGATCAATAGAGATTCTTAATGAGATACAAATCAATCAATATCAGACTCAAAAACTCTATTTAATGGAGTGTTTGGGATATGTTTTGGCGGAGGATATTATCGCTGATCACAACTCTCCTGCATTTCCTGTTTCTGCTATGGATGGATATGCGTTGCGATATGATGATATGGAGTTGGAGAGAGTTCGCATCGCTGGTATCACTCCTGCGGGATTTGAGGTTGAAACGGTTGTAGAAAAAGGTGTGTGTGTCAAGACATTTACAGGTTCGCTGATGCCAAAAGGTGCTGATACGCTGATTCCTATTGAAAATGTCACAGTCGAAGGAGAGATGATCAAAATCAATCAAAAAGTTCCTTTTGGTTTTGCAGTGCGTGCCGTAGGTGAAAATTATGCCCAAGGAGAGAAGCTCATCGCACGCGGTACGACGATTGATTTTGCACAGATAGGTGTGATAGCGAGTCTTAATATTGTGACACTCGCAGTGTATAAGAAGCCAACCGTAGCGATTCTTTCGACAGGTTCGGAGCTTTTGGAGATAGGAGAGACGCAAACCAACGATGCTCAAATACGCAGTTCCAATAACTATATTCTTGAAGCGATTGTGCAAAAATATGGCGGCAAACCACTTCAAATGGGATGTATTGGTGACGACAAACAGAGTATTGCCAAAGCACTTTCGCAAGCACTTTATCAAAGTGATATTGTAGTCACCACAGGCGGTGTGAGCGTAGGAGATTTTGATTTTGTCAAGGATGTGATTTTTGAAATGGATGCAGAGATACTTTTTAAAGGAGTAGATATCAAACCAGGACAGCACATTATGGTGGCAAAAAAGGGAGAGAAGTTTATTGTGGGACTTCCAGGATTTGCTTATTCTGCTACAGTGACAGCGTTACTCTATCTTGTGCCATTGATTTCCAAACTCCAAAATACGAGATGTAAAATACAAAAAGTAAAAGCGATTTTGGAAGAGCCGTTTGTAAAAAGATCTTCCAAAAGTGAGTTTACAGCGTGCAATCTCTCTCTTCGCGAGGGCAGATATTATGTCAATTTTAGAGACAAAAAAGTAGGCACTTCGGCTATTCTTACCAATATGCTTGGAGAGGTTGCTCTTTTGGTCACTTCTCAAACAGAGAGTTCCAAACAAGTAGGTGAGAGTGTAGAGATACTTCTTTTGGCTTGAGGGATTTTTTAAAGTATAGATTAATTTTTTTTAGATAGAATCCATCTCCCTATTTTTATTAATAGGCGACTGCGAGAAGAATTTTTGAGTAGCCGCACCTTCTACTCAAGAGTTGGATTGTCACACTTCGATAATCCACGCACAACTTAGGTGCTAATATCACAAATGGTCACACGATGTACATTTGTGAGCCATACTATGACATAGGAGCAACCGAAATGAAGGTGAGACCATCGGTAAAAAAGATGTGCGATGATTGTAAAATGATCAAACGCAAAGGGATTCTTCGAGTGATTTGCAAAAATCCAAAACATAAGCAAAGACAAGGATAAAGATGGCACGTATTGCAGGTGTTGATTTACCAAAAAAGAAAAGAGTGGAGTATGCTCTTACATACATTTATGGCGTTGGTCTTCACACATCAAGAAAAATTCTTGATGCTACAGAGATTGACTACAATACAAGAGTTTATGAGCTTACTGATGCACAAGCTGCGGTCATTCGTAACTATATTCAAGACAATGTAGTTGTAGAGGGGGATCTTAGAAAACAAGTAGCATTGGATATCAAAGCGTTGATGGATCTTGGAAGTTTCAGAGGACTTAGACATAGAAAAGGTCTTCCTGTGCGTGGTCAAAAAACAAAAACAAACGCGCGTACCCGAAAAGGGAAACGCAAAACTGTCGGTTCGGCGTAAGGAGTAGCGAAGTATGGCTAAGAAAAAATCAAAAAAGAGTATTGCTAAAGGTATTGTGTATATCGCAGCAACTTTTAACAATACCGTAATTACCATCACTGATGAAATGGGAAATGTGATTGCATGGAGCAGTGCAGGTTCACTTGGATTTAAAGGCTCTAAAAAGTCCACTCCTTTTGCAGCAACCGAAGCGGTCAGTGATGCTATGAGCAAAGCGATGGAGCACGGACTTAAAGAGGTTGGCATCAAAGTACAAGGTCCAGGTTCGGGTAGAGATACAGCAGTGAAGGCAGTAGGTTCAACCGAAGGGATTCGTGTCACCTATCTTAAAGATATTACGCCACTGCCACACAACGGTTGTAGAGCGCCGAAAAAACGTAGAGTTTAAGAGAGGTTAAAAGATGGCAAGATATAGAGGTCCTGTAGAGAGACTTGAAAGAAGACTTGGCGTTGACCTTGGATTAAAAGGGGAGCGAAGACTTGCAGGTAAATCCGCACTCGAGAAGCGTCCTTATGCACCAGGTCAACATGGACAAAGAAGAGGAAAGATCAGCGAATATGGTCTTCAACTTCAAGAGAAACAAAAAGCAAAATTTATGTACGGTATGAGCGAAAAACAGTTTAGAACACTGTATACAGAAGCCAACCGAAGAGAAGGAAACACAGGTAATATCTTGGTTCAACTTCTTGAGCAGAGACTTGACAATGTCGTATATAGAATGGGGTTTGCAACAACTCGAGCTTCGGCAAGACAGTTTGTGAGTCACGGACACATTATTGTAGACGGCAAAAGAGTAGATATCCCTTCTTATAGGGTAAAAGCAGGTCAAAAGATCGAGATAAGAGAAAAGAGTAAAAGCAATGTGCAGATTCTCCGTTCTATAGAGCTTACCAACCAAACAGGTATGGTAGAGTGGGTAAATGTGGAAAAAGAGAAACTCTTTGGTATCTTTACGCGAGTTCCTGAGAGAGAAGAGATTTCAATCCCTGTAGAAGAGCGTTTGATCGTTGAGCTTTACTCGAAATAATTGTGATACTTACGAAGGGTAGTTTATGAGAAAAATTAAAGTTACACCGTATATGCCAAGTCAGGTTGAAGTCAAAGAGATGAGTCAAAACCATGTTGAGATTACGGCTTACCCTTTTGAACCTGGATATGCTGTGACACTTGCACACCCCTTAAGACGATTGATTTTAGGATCTTCCATTGGATATGCTCCTATTTCAATCACCATACAAGGTGCTGCACACGAATTTGACAATATCAGAGGCATGCACGAAGATGTTGCTGTGTTTATCATTAACCTCAAAAATATTCGTTTCAAAATCAAAAACGGTCACGATAGAGTAGAGGTAAATTACTCATTTTCAGGTCACAAAGATGTAGTGGCAGCAGATCTCAATAATGATGAGATTGAAGTACTCAATGGAAATTTACCTCTTGCTACACTAAACGAAGATGCAGAGTTGCATTTTAGTATGGTGATTGCCAAAGGGATTGGATATATGCCAAGCGAAGATCTTGTGGGTGAAGTAGAGAATGGTGCGATTGTACTTGATGCTTTTTTTACGCCAGTACGCAAAGCCAACTATTCTATAGCCAATGTTTTGGTTGAAGATAACCCTAATTTTGAGAAGATTATTTTTGATATCGTCACAGATGGACAAATTACTCCAATTGAAGCATTTAGCAACGCATTAGAGGTGATGAATAAACAACTCTCTGTCTTTAGCAGTGTTTTAAACATCAATCTTGTCACTGAAAAAATCAATACAATAAGTACAGAAGATAGTGAACTCAAACCTTATCTACAGACTGTGGACACTATCGGTCTTGGTGCACGTGCATTTAATGCTTTGGATAGATTGGGTATCAAATATCTCGGCGAGTTGGTATTGATGAGTGAAAATGAGATTAAAAATATCAAACAACTTGGAAGTAAATCCTACACGGAGATTCAAGAACGCTTAGTAAGTGGTGGATTTGGTCCTGATTTTGAGCTTCCAGATTCAATAAGAACCCAACTTACCAAAAAAATAGAACAACTAAAAAGTAAAGGATTCCTATGAGACACAGACATGGTTACCGTAAGCTCGGAAGAACTTCGTCTCACAGAGCAGCACTCTTGAAAAACCTTTCGATTGCTTTGACAAACGAGGGACGTATTGAGACAACATTGCCAAAAGCAAAAGAGCTAAAAAGCTACTATGAAAAGTTGATTACAAAAGCATCAACGGGTGATTTTAATGCCCATAGAGCAATCTTTGCAATGCTTCAGGATAAAGTGACTACAAACAAACTTGTGACAGAAATCGCACCTACTTACGCGGAACGAAATGGTGGATATACACGCATCATCAAAACACGTATGAGAAGAGGCGACGCAGCACCTATGGCAATTATCGAGCTTGTATAAACAAACACAAAGACCTTTGCGTCTTTGTGGCATCTTCTCCCCCTTTTTATATTTTATTGACAAAGTTATATTTTTTAAGTATAACAATCGCCTATTTCGTTTTCCTATTTGGGTAAACACAAAGGAGAAACCTATGATCCCTTTTACCAATGAAGAGCTTTGGCCTGCAGTGGAGAGCGTGATATCTAAAGTCAGACCTGCAATACAAAGTGATGGCGGTGATATTAAACTTATTGCGATTGACAACAATAAAGTGTATGTACAACTTCAAGGAGCATGCATTGGATGTTCGAGTAGCAATACAACGCTCAAGTTTGGAGTTGAAAAGCAGATGAAAATATTGATTCATCCTGAAATGACTGTGATTGCAGTTCCGTTTGGTTATGAAGAGAAGCTTGATGAGCTAAGGTAAAAGATGACAAAAGTAAACAAAGAGATTTTGCTTGAAAGAGCAGAGAGGGAGTTTTTGGATGGAGATTTTCAAGATGCATTACTCAATTACAGCTTGATTCTCAAAGATTATCCAGCTATTCAGGAGGCAAAAGTGGGAGTCTATTTGTGTGATCTTGCAACTCAAAGTAGCGAAGAGGCGATTATACTGTTTGATTATTATCAGATGATAAAAGAAGAGAATGAAAATGCTTTGGAGGTGATTAGTGATCTTATAGAATCACTTGATAACACCTCAATGAAACTTCATGAACTTTTTTCGCATACGATAGAAGATGAGATTGAGTATAGTGAAGCGATTCGTTATCGAGATTTTATTGAATTGGTAAAAGACAAAGGTTCATTTAAAGAGATCTTTGAAAATATTATGTTCTCTACGCGTGTAGTTATCACTCAAAAAGAGGAGTTTATTGATTTTGTTACCAAGTTGTGCCATGAAGGGTTTAGCGAAATAGCACTTCACTACCTTGATAATACGGCTGTTATGTTTGGTAATGATCAAGAGATTTTGGCTCTTTATGGTTTGGTAACGGAGAAGCGTTTATGAAGGTGATATTTTCTTATCAACATTTTGAGGCGATTAGTGATAATACTGCGGATCTTGACAGTAAGACTCTTTTTTTGAAAACCGTACAAAATAGTCATTATTATCAAGCGATGGAGTTTAAGCCTGTTTTTATCACCGTTAGTGAGTTGATTGATTTATGGCATTTGGACTCTCTGAAGGTGGTTGGTGTAAGTGGCACCAATGGCAAAACGACAGTTGCAGCGGCTATCTACTCCTTTTTGCTTGATTTGGGCGAAGCTCCAGCACTGCAAGGAACGCGAGGATTTTTTGCGATTGATGAACGAATCGAAGAGAAAGCGATGACTACGCCATCCATTTTGGAGACACTTTACAATATGAAACGTGCCGTAGAAGTAGGGTGCAACTATTTTATTATGGAAGTGAGTTCGCATGCAATTCATCAAGAGCGTATTGAAGGATTGACATTTTCTCTCAAGGTTCATACGAATGTTACAAGTGATCATCTTGATTATCATGGAAGTGTTGAGGAGTATCGTCGTATCAAAAGCCTCTTTTTTGCTGACAAGACTCCAAAACTACTCAATAAAGATGATATTAAGTCTATCACCTATAATCCCGCCAATGCACTCAGTTATGGTGTTGATGAGCCAGCGACTTTTAAAGTACAGGCATTCTCTTTGGCGTATGGAATTACAGCAGGAATTAAGTTTTTACAAGAGGAAGCGACATTTCACTCTCCCATGGTAGGTTTGTTTAATCTTTTTAATCTAATGGCTGCAATAGGTGCAACACAGATGCTCACCCACAAACCAATTCAAGAGATTTGTGATGTCGTAGAGCAGTTTGCTGGTGTAGCAGGACGAATGGAAGTGGTGAGTCGCGAACCGCTTATTATCGTTGATTTTGCACATACTGCTGATGGTATGTATCAAGTGCTTAGTTCAATTAAAGACAAAGAGATTAGTGTCGTATTTGGTGCGGGTGGTGATCGTGACAAAACAAAACGTCCTCTTATGGGTGCTGTAGCAGGAAAATTTGCTTCAAAAATCTATGTCACTTCTGACAATCCACGATACGAAGTGCCTGAAATGATTCTTGAGGAGATTTTGGTCGGTTTGCACGGTAAAGAGCATGTTGTTGCGACACCTGATCGTAAGCTTGCTATTTCGATGGCGATAGAAGAGCTGGATTATGATGCTGTGTTGTTGGTGCTTGGAAAAGGGGATGAGACCTATCAAGAGATACGAGGAGTGAAGCATCGCTTTGATGATAGAGAGATAATTAGAGAGATTTTGTCTATACGGAGCTAATGTCCTCTTAAGTGATTCGGAGTAAAATACTCCGAATTAATTTTTAAAGGACAAATAATGATGCCAGCAATACCACAACCTGCGTTTTATCTTTTTAAATGTCAGCAGAGCGCACCTGTAGGAATGCCAAAACCGAGCTGTGTCAAACAAAATGATGTTGAGTCACAACAACTTTTTGGACACTTAGCACAAACTTTGATGCAAAAAGGAATTATTGCGACAGCACAACCCATTCAGACAGGTTGTCTTAACCGTTGCCAACAAGGTCCGGTGATGCTTGTTGAGCCAGGACATACGATGTATGTGGGATTGACTAAAGAGAAGATTGACAGAATTATTGATGAGCATATTATTGGTGGAAATGTCGTAAATGAATATTTGATTCCTCAAGAGATGTGGGGAGCACCGATTCCTCCAGTGCAAGTAGCACGTTAATCTCTTCTAAATAGGTGCTTTTGATACAAAAGCATCACCTTCTCTTTTCCTCATTGCATTGATTAGATATAATTTTTTACACGATTAAGGATGTAGGAGTAGCAATGGACATTACGATGTTATATAGCAAAATACATAGAGCGACAGTCACAGATGCCAATTTGGATTATGTAGGTTCTATTACAATAGACCAAAATTTTTTAGATGCTGCAAAAATGCGCGTAGGACAAAAGGTGGATATTGTCAATATCAATAACGGCGAACGTTTTTCTACCTATATTATCGCTGGCGAAAGAGGACGAAAGGATATTTGTCTCAATGGTGCTGCAGCAAGGTTGGTACAAAAAAAAGACAAAATTATTATTATCGCTTATGCTTCGATGAGTGAATCTGAAGCTCAAACATATATGCCAAAAATTGTCATTATGGATGATGACAATACTATCGCTCAAGAGCTTGAAGGATTATCATAATGTTTGAAGGACTCAATTTAGGCGAAATGGGCAAGATGATGGAGCAGATGCAAGCCAAAGCCCAAGAGATGCAAGAGCAAGCCAAAAAAGTGGAGATGAGTGTAAAAGCTGGAGGCGGTTTGTTGCAAGTCACTGCCAATGGCGGAGGCGAAGTAGTGGATGTAGTGATTGATGATTCGCTTCTTGAAGATAAAGAGTCGCTTCAGATTCTTCTTATCTCAGCGTTTAATGATCTCAATGCAATGGTTGAGGAGAATAAAAAATCCCAAGCACTACAGATGATGGGAGGATTTGCTCACTGATGTTACAATGCGATTATCTTTTCAATATACGTCAATGCCTCTTTGATGCCAATAGCATCTGTCATTAGCCTTATCATAAAGAGTATTTCTAAAATCACAATACTATTGACTGCCAATATTGCGATTTTGGTTGCCAATTTGTATTGCATGATAGACTCAAATCCTTTTGCAATAAAAAATCCTATCAATACAAAACTCGGAACAAGATAACGAAAATCACTGTTGCATACGGACGGATAATCGACGATAAATTTGACAATAAGCAATCCGTTGAGTGTCGCAAGAAGCACCAAAAGTAACTCAAATCCACTTCTAACAATACTACGAAGATATCCTACAACGCCTCCAACAAGAAAAACCACTCCAATCAAATAGATAGCTTGCATTGTTATTTGCAAAGAAGAGACACGTTCTCTAAGCCAGCCATAATCAAACTCACCAAAAAACATCGTTCCATACTGATACGTAGGAAGTGAAAACCGTACCGCATCAGCACCAAACACATAACTTTGTGAGGCTTCTATCAAAGATAAAAAATGAAAAGAGGCAAAATAATCGCTCTCAAGTGGCGGTAAAATTTGTTTAGGAAATGCACCGCTACTATTGACCATATGAAAATAAACTCCCTCTTCGGTAGGCAAATAGAGTCGTAGTAGTGTAAGCCCAAGCAACGCACCACCAATCCAAACAAAATACCATATTCGTTGTGCAATCAATATTTTTTGCTCTTTTTGAGCATACAGATAGGCGATAATCAATGTAGCAAATAGAAGTATCTCAAATCCTGCGGCGGATACTTTGGTCATAAACAACAAACTTACCGTTATGAGTGAAGCATAAAAATAGCTCTTAAATCCATCTTTGTACGCACGCACAATGTAATAAAGTGCCATTGCGGCAAGTCCCATGACTAACGCGTCATTATTGATTCTTGCTCCCGTATAGATAAATGACGGTGTAAATGCTAAAAATGCCATACCGACACGAATACCAAACGGACTTAATTCCATCACGCGGAAAAAACGGTACGCATAAATCAAAAATACAATCGATGAAAAAAGAGAAATATATCCCAATATAAAAATCGCAAACTCTTCAGAGAGTCCAATCCACATCAGCAGTGCAAATATAGGTGCGGTGAGAAGATAATAGAGTGGTTGCTGTGGAAACTCCAATCCCGTATCAGGCACAGGAAGACTCCAGTGTGTCGCCATATATTTAATCATCTCAATGTGTCCATGCCAGTCGTGTTGAAATATCCATGCTCCAAATCGATGAAAATAGAGAACACGAATCACAATCCCCAAAGCGATAATCCAAAGAACTATTTTAGAAGCGTCCCACATATTTATATTTGTAGGAGGCGACAACGGCGAAGGGTTAAATTTAAACAAATCAAGTAGCATTATAAAGAGTCGATAAAGCAAAAAGAGTATCGGCGTACCAAGCAGTATAAACAACACAAAAAAATCGATATACCCAAGCTTGACCGCTACAATCGGCTCAAATGCAGTGTAGTAGTTTTGTGCTGTTGCACTACATCGATTTTCTCCTCGCTTGAGTGCTACGTTTATCTCTTCGCCTGAACGCTCAAACCATGCTCTTGCTTGTGTATCAAACGAGATAGAGGCATTTTCACAGATAAGATTCGTGAAGTTGTAAGTGCCTGCCTTGAGATGGAGCTTGATCGTTTGAGGGATTTTGCTATCAAGCAAAAAAGTAAAAGTTGCACTGTTTTTTTGTGTATGAGAAACCGACGCAACATTCACATGCGTCATCCACAAGTAGAGAAGTCCCACAAAAATCGATACAATCATCCAGTATTTTCGCAACATTTTTGATTCCTTTTTTGTTTTTTATGAATTTTTATCGTTGTTTAGTTCTTTGATGGTTTTGAGGTTTAGCTTAGTAAGTTCACAAATACTCTCATCGTCCAAACCTTTTTGTTTTAGTTTTTTTGCTATTTCTATTTGTGTTTTTTCTATTCCTTTTTTGATACCTTCTTCTATTCCTTTTTTGATACCTTCTTCTGTTCCTTTTTTGATACCTTCTTCTGTTCCTTTTTTGATACCTTCTTCTGTTCCTTTTTTGATACCTTCTTTTATTCCTTTTTTGATACCTTCTTCTATTCCTTTTTTGATACCTTCTTCTATTCCTTTTTTGAGACCTTCTTGTTCTCCT
>DYPM01000008.1:22223-27138 GCA_020719895.1 Sulfurovum sp.
TATTCCTTTTTTGATACCTTCTTCTATTCCTTTTTTGAGACCTTCTTGTTCTCCTCTCCAAGTCGCTGTGTCGATGGTGTTGTAGTAATCTCTTAGATATTTGAGATCTTTGTGGTATTCGGTTTGGTCTCTTGAGGAGAGATTGAGAAATTTGGAGCGTACAAACGCCTCTTCTAAAATATCATCTTTGAATTTTTTTGGAATCTCTTGAAGTGTGTTTGATTCTTTAAAAAAGTAGAGCCAATACTCAAGATGTTTGGAGAGTTCTTTGTAGGTTTTTTTAAATTTAGGTAGTTCGATATAGATAAGATTGAGAGAGTTGGTGATGATTGTGTTGGTCTCGTCTTTGATTTGACAGTAGTGAATGTAGTTTGGATTTGTAAATATATCCACTTTGAAGCTTAGAATCCCAACAAAATAAACAGGCAACAAAGAAAAATCCCATTTGCCTCGAATCGCTTGTTCTTGAATCGGAAAAGTGGTGTAGTAGATGGCTCTTTCGATAAAGTATCGTTGAGGTGAGCGTTGGAGTTCTACGATAAACTCTTGATTTTTTGCATCAACACAATAGATATCATAGACAGCTTTTCTATCAATGGGTGTAGCTCCAAGTTTTTCAAGGTTTTTGTACTCTACTGAGATGATTTTTTCTTCTATAGGCAAAAGATCATTGAGAAATGAGATCAAAAAAGGTTTGCTTTCTTCTTCGCCAAAGAGACGTTTAAATCCAAAATCAGTAAGTGGATCTATAAATACTTCATTGCTTAGACACATTTTTATATCCTTTAAGGTTATCGAAAAACCAACGCTTTAGCAAGCAAAAACGAACTGATCGTATAAACAGAACCAGCGACTACTTGAGCGACGTACGCATTGACAAAAAACATCAAACAAAGTTTGAGCATCGCGAGATTGAGCAAATAGGCGACAAACAAAACAGCAAAAAACTTGACGGCACGAAATTGGCTATTTGGAGCATCTTTGAATGTAAAACGAACATTGAGCGTATAGGAGACGATTGCACCGATGAGATATCCAACAAGATTACTTATCACAGCACTCACTCCCAACGCCATCAATCCAAAGATAATCGAAAATCCAATAATCGTATTGACGATACCTACAAGATTGTAGCGGAGAAACTGATAGAACATACTATATCTCTTTGTCGATAAAGTATCGCGGACGCTCTTTGACTTGCTGAAAGATTCGCCCTACATACTCACCAATAATCCCAAGACTCATCATCTGAATTCCTCCAATAAGATAAATAGACATCATTGTCGAAGCCCATCCTTGTACAGTACCGCCAACAATCAACTTGTCAAGCAGTGTCAAAAGTATCATACACAACGAAAGTAGAAAAATCACAAATCCCATAATCGTAATAAACCGCAACGGCATCACCGAAAACGACGCGATTCCATCAAGGGCAAAAAAGAGCATTTTTTTGAACGGATACTTAGTCTTACCTGCAAAACGTTCACCTCTTGCATAATAAACAGAAGTGGAGCGAAACCCAATCATCGGAATGATACCGCGTAAAAAAAGATTGATCTCTTTAAACTCCGACAATGCGTGTAACGCTCTGCGACTCATCAGTCGATAATCGGCGTGATTGTAAACACTCTCTATGCTCATCGTACGTTGAAGTGAATAAAACATCTGTGCTGTGCCACGTTTAAATCCAGTGTCGCTACTGCGATCTTCTCTTACGCCGTAGACTATCTCATACCCTTCGTTATATTTATCGATAAAGTTTCGCACCACTTCGATATCGTCTTGCAAATCAGCGTCCATTGAGATCAGTGCATCCGCACTCTCTTTGTGTTGCATTAGTCCTGCAAGAAGTGCGTTTTGGTGACCAAAATTGCGCGAGAGTTTGAGTCCTCTAAAAAGAGGATTTTCTTTTGTGATCTCTTCGATAAGCTCCCATGTCCCGTCTTTGCTTCCATCATCGACATAACATACAAAACTTTTCTGTGTAATCTTGCCTTCGTTAATGAGCGACGAGAGAAGTATATTTAGTTGTCGCGTTGTCTCAAGTAGCACCTCTACTTCATTGTAACACGGTACGATAATCCCTAATTTCATTTAAAGCCACCACGAAATGAGCTTTAGTACAATATCGCCCATCCATCTTGGCACGACATAGCCAGTTGTCGCGGGATAAAATGCGATAAAAAATCCTGACACAAGCGTCAAAAAACCCACCATTTTGATACGATAATCTGTAGATGTTTTGAGTAGTTCTCGTGCTACATAGACGATGATAAGCATCAAAAATGGTAAGGCGTAGTAGAAGTGGTAGATAAACATCTGTCGTCCTACAAACGCAAAAGGCAAATAGAGTCCAAAAAACGCCAAAAGGAGAAAAACTCCCCTAAAATTACCTTTTACACAAGCCATTTTATACAAAAGATATCCCACCGCCAAAAGACCTGACCAGAAAATCACAGGATTGCCAAATGCAGCGATTCCGCTATAGACACCACTTTCTTGATTTCCATAATAAAACATCGGTTGCAAATCCAATATCCACGTCCACCATGCCGAACCATAGGGGTGATTGGAGACTACATGTTGGTGGTAATCAAACATATCGTATTGGTATTTGATGATTGCTTGAATCGTATTTGTTTTGTCATAGATGTCATAAAAGGTGAGTCCATAGACACCGACGGCGACAATACCATAAGAGAGTATTCCATAAAGGATAAGTTTGTATCCACTAAATGCACTTCGCAAAGGATAACGACTACAAAGCAGATACACAGCAATCATCGCAAATCCAGCACCTCCAAACACCGCCGTCCATTTGATAGCACTTGCCAATCCATAAAACACACCACTCAAAAGAAGATAAGAGAGATGTTGTCGTCTTAAAAAAAGATAGAGCAGAGTGTACGAAAAGAGGATAAAAAACACACCAAAAGTATCAATGAGTGCCATACGTGCTTCAGTAAGATGCATAAAGCTGTAGGTTATAAGAAAAGCAGTGATAAATCCATAAAAAGAGCTTCTAAAAACCATTCGAGCAAAATAGTACATCAATACAATCATCATCGCACCAAACACAAGCGGCATAATTCGCCATCCAAATGGTGTCATATCAAAGAGCGAAATCCCTTTTGCGATGATGATTTTCCCCAAATAAGGATGAGTCGTCTCATAAATACGCATATCATGAAGTATCTCATACGCTGTACGTGCGAAGTAAATCTCATCAAAAAAACTTCCTCCAAAATAGGTCGTATCGACTTTCATTGTAGGCTCGTCGTTAATGTGAGGTGAGGTAGAGCTAAACGGTATTGGATTTGACTCGACATCCAACAGTCTTACTTCGCCAAGCCACTGTTCTCCTTGCGTTAGATGCAAACGAATACCATTGGTAGTGGTAAGGTTCGCGTCGACACAGTTCCAGTAAAACGAATAAGGAAAATCTGTAGGATTGCTATAAAACGATTTCCAGTAGCCGTTTTCTATCTTTTCGATACTTAATTTAGCATTTCGATTGACACCATTATAGTAACAGACGCGTTTGATCTCTTTGGGTTGAGGTATTTTGAGATAGATGGATTGAGAATTGCTAAAAAAATCAAATGTTTGCGGCGCAGTATAGCTTCCTAAGTCGTACAATCCATACATTAAATAGCTCACAACCAAAATCGGCAATAATGGATAAACAAAAAGTTTGACATCGCGAAAGTAGCGATAGAGACTGATGCCTATCATTACTGCAAAAATCGTGGCGATGATTCTATAAGGAGCGTTTGAAAGGGTAATCTCTCCGACATAAATCATCGCAAATACTACAGGAGGTGTGAGTGCGAGTAGTTGCAAAAGAAGAAGAAGTCTTTGGCGTTTTTTCATAAGCAATCCTTGTGTATTGGTATCAAAAAGAGAATAGTTCTGCTTTTGGTTGGAATTTTATCTTTTTTATCTAAAGAGACTTTACATTTGCACATTATTGGGAATCTCTAAAAACCGTCATACCGAACTTGATTCGGTATCTCTCAAATACGAGATTGCGGGTCAAGCCCGCAATGACAAGACGGGTTTTTGGAGATAGCATTGTGTTATTTCATCTAAGATTAAGCCTACTCAAATCGGATGAATTGTAATTTAGACAAAAATTCAACCAAAAAGGTAAAACTATGAGTGCGATATCCGAAGCGATAGAGAACGACTCCGTTGTCAAAATGAAAGCTCTTATTCAAGAGGATGTAGATTTGCATAAACCAATTGTGATTGGCGAAGAGTATGAGCTTGAAGATCGCGACACCATAAGCCCATTTTTTTATGCGATACGCAAATATGCTTCTATGGAAATGATTGAATTGTTGCTTGCGAATGGCATAGATCTTTTTGAAGTCGATGGAGATGGTATTTCGGCTTTGGATATTGCTATCAAGTTTCGTCGTAAAGATGTGATTATGCTATGTATCCAAAAAGGGTTTGATCTCAATAGTACCAAACGCAAAAGCGGTATCACTCCTGTGATGTTGGCTTCCTGTTTTTCGGATATTGAGATGATGGAGATGTTGATTGGACACGGTGCTGATGTGAACCGTGTCGATAAAGGCGGAATGTCCGCCAAAGATTACGCTCGTAAAGTAGGACAGACGAAAATGGTAGAGTTTCTCTCCACCAAAGGAGCAAAATTCAATCTCTATCCCCAAGGCGAGTGAAATCCAATCTATTGAGATTGTTTTAAGCTTAAAGTATCGATAGTAAATGATAACAAATGGTAACAAACCTTTGTGCCAATTGTTACCATTTTGTAACTCTTTTTTTGTATCATTGCAACCGTGTATACAGATACATGAAATTTTATTTTAACCAAAAGGGAATCACTATGAAAAAGACTCTTCTTCTTTCTGCTATCGCAGCATCTTTCGTATTTACTGCTTGT
>DYPM01000119.1 GCA_020719895.1 Sulfurovum sp.
AAAAATAGAAGAAAAATAAAAAAGCTTCAACCTCAAAGCAACACCACGCCACGTTTGGCATAAAACTCTTTGCGAAATGTTTCAAATCGCTCTTCAAGAATTGCTTGACGCATCTGCTTCATAAGCCATAAATAGTAATAGAGATTGTGAATACTCGAAAGTCGTAGATAAGTAATCTCTTTTGCACGGAAGAGATGACGTAAATATGAGCGAGAGTATGTGCGACATACTATGCATTCACATGCTGGATCTATTGGTTTGTCATCGGTAGTATATTCGGCGTTTTTGATATGCACTTTTCCAAATGTTGTAAAGAGTGTACCATTGCGAGCATTTCGTGTAGGCATCACGCAATCAAACATATCGATACCACGCATCACATTTTCGACTAAATCCTCAGGCGTTCCTACTCCCATTAGATAACGCGGTTTGTCTGTAGGCATAAACTGTGTCGTCCATTCCACCGTATCATACATCTCTTGATTTGCTTCTCCAACACTCAAACCACCGATAGCAAATCCATCAAAATCCATCGCACATAACTCTTTTGCTGATTTTTCGCGAAACGCTCTATCTACGCCTCCTTGAATAATCGCAAAGATATTTTGATCAAGAGCAATGTTGTTTTGCTGATTGGCTCGGTGATACGTGATAGACTCTTTTGCCCATCGCGTAGTGCGTTCGATACTTGCTTGAATGCGTTCTTGCATAGCAGGAAGTGCGACAAGATCATCAAGTATCATCATAATATCAGAGCCAAGATTGTATTGAATATCAATCACTTTGGTTGGTGTAAAGTAGTGTTTACTTCCATCAATATGGCTTTTAAAGTGAATGCCTCCTTCATCAATTTTGACATTATCAGAGAGTGAAAACGCTTGAAAGCCACCACTATCGGTCAAAAAGCTTTTGGGAAATTTCGTAAAACCTTGAAGTTTTCCCATCGCATCAATCACACCTTCTCCTGGGCGAAGATAGAGATGATAGGTATTTCCCAAAATAATTTCTGGTTTGAGTAGTGTTTGCAAATCAATCGCATCAAGTGCTTTGACTGCTGCGACTGTACCAACAGGCATAAAAACAGGAGTAGTAATCGTGGAGTGTTTGGTGATGATAGTACAAGCTCTTGCTTTGTTGTTGATTTTATCTATATGAAATTGCATTGTGTTATAATTTTTCCTTAAAAAGTAAATAATTGAACTCTCTGAAAAATCAGAGGGTTCAAAAGAGCGACCAGTCGCGAGAGCCGTCTGCTGAAGACCTAATTTTTGGCTTTGCCAAAAATTTGAGTATTTTTCAGAATGTTCAATTGTACCCAATTCCTTTAGAAAGTCTTAAATGAAACATATTTTAATTTTAGCCGATGGTAATATCGCTGAACATTTTATCGACTGGCTCAATAAAAAACGGGTCGCAGAAAATCGTTATCATATTGTTTTTAATGATACGCAAACTATTCCTGACAAAATAGGTCGCCAAGTTCGCTTATTTAATATAGATCCCACAAGTTTCTCCAAACTCAAACAGATTATGCAAAATACAAAATACAGCTCTGTTTTTATCCTTTTGCAAAATCCAAACGAAGCAGAGTTTGCTCTCAAAAATGTACATGATATTGACTCTAAAATAAGAGTAGTATTGCTCAATCTATGGGGTAAAAAATGTTTTGCATATATTCATGAAAATGTGATGGAGATAGATACAGAAGCATTGACGGTAGCACACCTCTACGAGCATCTTCCTAATGTACCACTCATAGCACAAAATATAGGAAGAGGTGAAGGTGAGATTATGGAGGTTTATGTGCCTTTTGGAAGTGCGTATGCGTATCGTCATATCGGTTCGATTGTCCAACGAAAATGGCAAATTGCAGCTCTGTATCGCAAAAAAAAGCAAATCCTCCCTACAATCGGAACAATGATACACCCAGAAGATACACTTTTGATAGTCGGAAGACCTTCTGTACTTAATAATGTCTACAATACAGTAAATCAACGTACAGGACTGCTACCTGAACCGTTTGGACGAGATTTGTATCTTCTTATTGATTGTGCTGAGGATTATGATAATGTCGAGTCATATATTCTTGAGGGACTCTATTTTGCAAGCAAACTTGAAAAACGCAAACTTCATATCCGTATCCTCAATCTCAATAATTTTATGTTGCTTGAGAAATTACGTGCTTACAATAATGATAATGTAAATGTTTTGATCTCTTATGATGTTCCAAACAATCACTTCTCCATCATAGAATATGATATTTATAATCTTGATATTGGATTGATTTTTTGTTCGATTAAAAGATTCAAAAAAAATAAACTTCAAAAGCTTCTCTATGATCTCAAAAAAATCATTTATCTTTTTGGCAATATCTCTATCAAAAACATAGAACGCTCCGTAGTGATGCTTGGAATACAAGAGAAACTTGAGCCAATCTCCTCAACCGCATTTGATGCTACTTTGTTATTAAATCTAAAACTTACATTATGTAATTTTGATCCCGAAGGGGAATTTAATCAACACAAAAAAGTGATAGAACACTACGAAGCACTCACGCAAATATTCAATACAGAAGTCAATGTAGAACAAAAAATTGCCAACCCCATCAAAGAGATGAAAGCTATGGGAAATATTTTGCAAATTGCACCGTTTGAACGAAAATATAATAAATATTTTTGGAATACACTACTCTCGACTAACACGGAAGATTTTTTGCTCACCACACATGACTTTCCAAAGCTTTTGGTGCCATATACATTGCACGAAGAGTAATTTAGAGTGCCTCTTCATTCTCTTCGTCTGTACGAATACGAATCACTCTTTCGATATCTGATATAAAGATTTTACCATCACCGATTTTGCCTGTTTTGGCGTGTTCTTTGATGGCATTAATCGCCAATTCAAGATAGTGATCATTGCTCACTACAATCTCGATTTTGACTTTTGGGATAAACTCCACCACATACTCCGCACCTCTATAGAGTTCAGAGTGTCCTTGTTGTCTTCCGTAGCCTTTGACTTCTGATACAGTCATTCCTTCGATTCCTGCTTCTACTAAAGCATCTTTGACATCTTCGATTTTAAATGGTTTGATAATTGCTTCTATTTTTTTCATAATTGACTCCTTTGGATATGATTTTGATTATAACAAGTTGAATATCACTAAAAAACTATAAACCTCTTCTAAATTCTGGATAAGCATCCATACCACATTCGACACTATCAATACCATCAAACTGCTCTTCGTCATTAGCACGAAGTGTAAAGAAATGATTGATGGTGTATATCACAAAATAAGAGATCGGAAAAACAATCACAGCGACACCAACGATAGCTTTGAGTTGACTCCAAATACTCACCTTATCAATAAAAATCCCTACTGCCAAAGTACCCCAAATACCATTGACCAAATGCACCGAAAGTGCACCCACAGGATCATCCATTTTGAACTTATCAAAAAGCGGAACCGCCCAAATGACCAAAGCACCACCAATAGCACCAATAAGTATCGGCGTATAAATATCATACTTATCAGGTCCAGCAGTGATAGCTACCAAACCTCCCAATGCACCGTTGAGAATCATCGTAATATCAAACTTTTTATAGCGATAATAAGTAAGCAACCAACCAGAAATCGCTCCTGCCAAACCAGCCGTATTGGTATTAAGAATAGTCAAAGCAACAGCATCGGCACTCTCTTTGGTGGAGATACTGCCTACACTTCCGCCATTAAATCCAAACCAACCAATCCACAAAAGCAACGCACCTAATGTTACCAATGGAATATTTGAAGCAGGAATCACCTTGACTTTTCCTTCTCTATAGCGTCCGCTTCGAGGTCCCATAATCAAAATCGCCGCCAAAAGCGACCATCCGCCCGTAGAGTGAATCACTGTAGAGCCTGCCAAATCACTCAAACCTGAAATATCAAATACAGTTTCAGACAAAGAGTTGGCTCCCCACGTGAGATTTACAATCAATGGATAGATAAATGCACCAACTACAATCGTAAAAAGAGCCAATGGCAAAATACGCGAACGCTCACTGACACCACCACTCACAATATTCACCACTTTTCCCACAAATGCCATTTGAAAAAGAAAAAAAGCCCATTGACTCATTTTGCTCTGATACTCCCAAGATCCAAAAGCAATCTCATATCCAATGAGTAAAAAAGATAATGAAGCAATCGCATAAATCATAACATTGACCGTAAGCACTGAAGTGACATTTTTAGTTCGCACCAAACCCGCCTCAAGCATCGCAAAACCTGGTACCATAAAAATAATCAAGGTCATCGCAAAAAGTGCAAAAAAAGTGTCCAAAACATACTGGATTTCCATCAAACCATACTCCAAAACAATTTTATAACACAGCTAAATTATAACGGCTTATAAACTGTCACGTACAAAAGTATTGCTTTTTTATTGCACATACAGATGATTAATAATAAACAAACTTTTATTTTTTGATTATTTTTTAATCATATAGTATTTTGAGTAGAAGAACTACACTTCAGAGAGTTCAGCAAGATCTTTGAGCATATTATAAACCTTTACTGGGTTTTCGATTCGCAAAAATCCAATCTCTTTAGTAACTTATAGAGAGATAAAAAAGTATAGTCAAAAAAACTTTACGACAATATCACTTAGCTGCGAGAGGATATTGTATCGTAGTGTCTTTTTTGAGGCAGTATAAGAAGTATTTGTGATCTATCTTGATGCCATAAGCAGAAATTCTGCTAATGACACTATAAAAACTCTC
>DYPM01000120.1:0-1190 GCA_020719895.1 Sulfurovum sp.
GTAGAGAACTTCTAAAAAATATAGATTGCCACGCAACGTTCGCAATGACAAATCCCGTCATTGCGAGGCTTTGCAAAAGCCGAAGCAATCCAAAATGTAGTTTTCCGATATGACCTCAATTTGACCGCTAAAAATACATGTGCAGTGTCAAAAAACCATTTGTTGGACGTGTTGGTTTTTCTCTAAACCAAAACTGATCAGGAAGATAATAAGTCGTATAAGTAATACTAAGTTTTTCATGTTCTGTCTCCTTCCAACCTATTGAAAATGTATAATCAGCCTCTTGTTCTCCTTGAAGATCAATATCAGTATAAAAATAAGATGTTAAAGAAACAAAAATCTTTTTATAAAGAAATCGTGACGCAGTAAGACTTAGTTGATTTTGATCCATCTCAAAATAGCGTTTGTATTGCACACTTCCATAAAGACTCCAAAAAAGCTTCCCACTTGCACTTGCTATGAAGTTGAATTGGTTTGGTTCTTCTGTGTAGTTGAAAGCGTAACGTAATCCAATCGATTCGTAGTGGTGTTTATAAGAGAGTGTCCAAGTTCCTTTATTGAAATTAAAACGATCTTTTCCCTCTTTTTGAAACAAATGATTGTCTGCATAGTTGGCGTAGTAAAAATCAAAAGTATTATCTTTCCAATCGCTATATCCAAAAGTGTAATAAAAATCAGGCTGATAATATTCATTATGAAAATTATTGAGAGTGCGAAGATATGTCACTCCTAAAAAAAAGTTTTTGATTGGACTTATATTTACAATCACTTTTCCAAAAGTTGGCATATGGTCAATAAATAGACTCAAACTTGTGTCGTATCCAAAAGCAAAAGAGAACCACTTATCAAATGGTTTAAGAGCAAATCTATCTTTTTTTATAGAACTCTTTTTTGTGGTTTTTTTTTCAGATTTTATCTGTTTTGGGAAGTATCTTTTTTGAGATTGAGTCTTTTTTTTTGGCGTAGGCATATCTTTATTTTTTATCTCTTTTTGGATTCTATCCTGTTCTCTCTCCTCAAAAAAAAGTTGCGTGTCCTCTTCGATTGATTTTTGCATAAAAAGCAACATCTCATCGTTGAGACGATCAAATAAGACAACTTGTGTTTTTTCGATAATTTTAGTCTCCACCTCTTCTGTAATCTCTTTTTTTGTAGTCTCTTTTTTTATGACTTTCAAAGGAGAGGTTTGA
>DYPM01000120.1:1290-4704 GCA_020719895.1 Sulfurovum sp.
TCTCTTTTTTTGTAGTCTCTTTTTTTATGACTTTCAAAGGAGAGGTTTGAGGTGAAGTTTTATTTTCTTCTTG
This sequence comes from Sulfurovum sp., assembly GCA_020719895.1. Taxonomy (GTDB): domain Bacteria; phylum Campylobacterota; class Campylobacteria; order Campylobacterales; family Sulfurovaceae; genus Sulfurovum. The sequence continues at coordinate 1,364 of DYPM01000120.1, forward strand.
AGTGCTGTTTATATCAATTTGTATTTGCAAAAGTGTCTGATCTTTTTTGGGAGAAATTATTTTTTTTTTATTTCTATATTTGGAGTTGGTTGTTTTATGGATTCATTTTTTTTGATTGGTTTGGGTCTTTTTTTGAGATAATTTTGATAATTTTGATTTGGCTCGACAATATTGATATTCTCATACGGGATATGATAGTCATATCCAAAATATCTATTTGCCATCATAAAGTTATGATAATCCACATCTCCTTGCTCTATCGTACCAGAAGGAATGATACTTTTGAGTTCTTGCATCGCTTTGAGTGCATCTTGTTTTTTTTCAAAAGTGCCTACTTTGACAATAAAACCATCACCATCTCTTTCAATCCACGCATTCAATGAAAAATCACTTGCTTTTTCCATAATCATTTGAGCATCATATCTCAAAACTATCGGTTCATTTTTGATATAAAATACATTAGTGAGTTTGGGCTGATAGAGTCTTATTTTGTCATAAAGATTAGGATAATTTGCGTAGTAGAGATTTCCTATATTTTTATAAAGTACTGCTTCAAGGATTGCAGCATTTGTCATAAGATTGAGCGATCGGTTAGTAGTATCAGAATCCAAATGTTTACCGCCATACCATCCTGCATCTTGAGAATATTTGCCATCAATCTCTTTTTTGAGCAACGTAGCATAATCATCAGCATAACCATAAAGTGCATCATAGATAAATGCGGTCTTAGTGCTAATAAAGTGACGTTTAGATTGTCCATTACCAAATTTGTCAGAATCAACCCAAAGTTTTCCTTTTGCACTAATATGATTGGCGATAAAATAGGGATTCATAGCAATCGCCTCTTCTGAAGAGGTGACTTTTTTGCCTGTAATGGTATAACGATCTTTGAGTGCAAGATAGATATTAGAGGAGTAGTGTTTGTATTTGAGATAATACGGATGTTCTATCATTGTCCACAAATAACTCTCGCCATTCGTGATCGCATCTTCATATCCCATCGGCACTTCATAATTATAGACTGCTTTATAGTCAATCATTCGTTCATCCAAAAAATGACTATATGCAGGAATATTAAAAAATTGCAACGCATTATAGATATAAAACTCTTTGGCATAATCTTTTATTTCAGTAAAAAAACCTTTGGCTTTTCCATCAAAATATCGATCTTGCATATTTCTCTTTAATGCCACTCTTTTGAAATTTAATTTCGACACAAATGTATATACTTGCTCTCTAAAAGTCGGATAGTCACGCTCTAAAAAATACAAACCAGTCAAAAGTTGAGCAACCGAGTAGAGATCCCATCCATTTCCAGTAGCACTCACTGCTCCTGCTTGTGTCACCATCTCTCCTGTTTTGGCACTATAATAGACATTTATCATTTCATCTTGATAGAGTTTAATACGTCCTAATGTTTCCATCAATTTTCCAATACGACTCTCAAATGCATCTGCATTGATAATTCCCAATTGACGTGCTGCAATAGTTGCCATAATTGTTTTTCCAATATGCTCAGGACGCACAACGCCATAACTATTGAGACCATTTACAAAACCTGTGCTGGGATTGTAGTTTTTTTCAAAATAATGCCACGCGATTTTGGCATCATTGAGTATTTGTATATTGCAAGAAGAAGCATTCTCTTCATCAAAACAACACGGCTCATACGGTTCAATGATTTTAAACTCATTTTGGGTTGGCAAACATCGAAAGTTATTGATCGTATTTCTATAAAAATCAAACTGCCCACGCCATGGATCAGGATGAAGTCGCTGTAGTGATCCCATTTTTGCTGCAAGCATCGATTCAAGAATAATAGAATTGGTATTAAGTGTCATCGCTTTATTGGCACCTGCTCGCTTCTCATAAATGCCTGCATAATACCCTTTGTTGGGATCATAATTGTCTTTGACAAATTCAAACACTTTATTTGCATAAGGCGTATCAAAAAGATACTTCATACCAAATGCAGCTTTTGTACTGACAGTTTTAAACTCATCATAATCATCTCCCATCTGATTGATGGTTTTCCACGCTTCACCGTGAGTGTAAATGGTATTAAAAAGAAAATAAGGTCTTCTGTCGATATTGTCTTCAGTGACTGCCGTAAGCTGTCCTGTCCTATCATAACGCTTCTCTTGCACTTTGTAGATATTGCAAATATAGCGTCCTGATTCATTGTCCTCTACGCCATACTCAAATCCAAGATACCAAAATGGCTCACTTTCGATAAAGTTGGAGAAAAAAGGACGCGTATCAGTAGGAATCTTAACCCCTTCGACTTCTACCTCTTCGACAAATTTATATTTACGTGCTTCGCTTGCATTATGTCCCCACAACTCATAACCGCGAGAGAGAAACTCTTCATATCCTGTTAATGCTTCATGTTTTATGCTTAGTTTTCCATCGGCATAACTACCGCCATACATATCGCCCTCAACACTCAAAGTCCTACAATAACGAAAACGCAAAGTCAGTTTTTGAATCTCAGGCGAAAGTGTAGGTTCGCACTCGTTGATAAAATTAAGTGCAGAGAGGAGTCTTCCAAGATCTGCTGCTGACCATCCTGTTCCTTCTTTTTGGACTTTATTGACATAATCGGTCATTTTTGCACTGACTGTATTGTAAGTTTTGTTGGGGAGTTCATTATTGAAAAGATCCATTGAACCCATTGTGGTCAAAAACTGCTTCATCATTTGAGCAAATCGCTCATGAGTAATCAATCCAAACTTCTCCGCTGCATAAAAAGCATAGACTGCATTTGCCCAATCCCACGTCGCAGCCGAAGGATATTTATGTGCTGCACTTGTAAGACCTGTTTTTTCGTTGTAATTGTTTTCGATAAATTTCCACGCTCTTTTGGCAATCACAAGCTCCTCTTCGGTTATGGGACACTTCAGTTCACAAAGAGGCGGGGGAGGTGCGTATGTAGTACAATTTTGCTCTTTACAACTTGATTCTTTATCTTTTGAGTCTAAAAAACCTATTGAAAAATTCAAATCTCCAACTGTCATTTCAGAATTGTCACTGCACATTCTTCCAATTAAAAGTACAATGAACGCCAATACGACAAAGAGGATTATTTTTTTATATTTCACTTTTTCTCTGCTTTTTTAAAATTGCCTCAATTATAACACAATCATAAATCGAACCATCTGACTTTATTGCTCGCTCTTCTCTGCTTCTTTTTTGAATTTTTTTTGATCATCAATGCGTCTTCCTTCATCATCAAATTTACTTCGATAGTAGTTTCGCACGATTGCAAAAGTAATCAACCCAAAAAGAAAATAGGCAAAAATATGAAACATCTCTCCAAAACTCATCACACAATCACTCCT
>DYPM01000121.1 GCA_020719895.1 Sulfurovum sp.
ATTCCGATTTTGCCATGAACCACATCAAGTGCTTCGAGTGCCACAATCGCTTTTTGGATACTTCGCTCTTGGCATTCATGAATGACAAAAAGCAACTCTACATATTCATCTTTATCAAGATCTGGTTTTTGCATCATCGCTTCGATTGAGATATCCAATGTACTAAAGAGGCGAGTAATCTCTGCTAAAACACCTTTTTTGTCATCGACGCTCATTCGTAGATAGTAGTGAGAGCGAATCTCTTCTTTGGAGAGAAGTCGAAGTCCTGACTCAAGTCCTTTTTTGTATCCAAGCATTGGACCTTGATTGCCACGTATGATATCTACAATGTCTGCGATTACTGCACTCGCCGTTGCGTTACCGCCCGCTCCAGGACCATAAAACATTGTCTCTCCAACGCAATCACCGATGACTGAGACAGCATTCATGACACCCTCTACTTTTGCTATCATTGACTCTTGCGGAATCATTGTTGCGTGGACGCGAAGCTCTACGCCTGCATCGGTACGTTTGGCGATTCCTAAAAGTTTGATAGCATATCCAAAATCTTTGGCAAACTCCACATCAGTAGGAGTGATTTTTTCGATTCCTTCTATCAAAATATCATCTGGTTTGGCATCAATACCATAAGCGATACTTGCCAAAATCAATAATTTATGAGCAGCATCAAAACCACCGACATCAAAAGTTGGATCAGCTTCGGCATATCCAAGAGATTGTGCTTCTTCTAAAATTTCTTGATAGTTTGCACCTTCGTTGATCATTTTAGTAAGCATATAATTGCATGTGCCGTTCATAATTCCTTGAATTGAAAGAATATGATTGGCTGCAAGACCGTTTCGTAATGCACCGATAATCGGAATACCGCCTGCGGTACTTGCCTCGTACATTAAAGGTAATGCTCCAGCAAGCTCTTGAAGTTCATAGCGATGATAAGCAAGCAACGCTTTGTTTGCTGTGACGACTGCTTTGCCGTTTTGTAATGCACGTTTGATAAGTTTGTATGGCTCTTCTACGCCACCCATTAGCTCTACTACAATATCAATTTCGGGATCATCAATCACATCGAGAGGATTATCGGTGAGAGGAATATTTACTGTTCTTTTTTTGGCAAGGTCTTTGACTACGCCTTTTTTGACAATGATTTTTTTTCCTGCTCTTGCTTCAAGAATATCAACATTGGCTTCGAGGATATTCGCTACACTTTGACCTACTGTTCCAATACCAAGAATCCCGATTTTGATCATTTTATTTACATCCTTCCAAAAAGAGCTTGAGTTTGTCTGCTGCTTTTTGAATCTTCTCTTCATCAGCAATCAAAGCAATACGCACATGAGAGTCGTCTCCAAAAGCTATTCCAGGACTTACTGCCATATCAGCGTGTTTGATAAGTTCTTCACAAAATTGTAAAGAACCCATATACATACACTGCTCAGGAATTCTTGCCCAAATAAACATACTCGCTTGTGGTGTACCAATATGCCATCCTGCTTCATTGAACGCTTTGACTAAATAGTCTCTTCGTCTCTGATAACGTGGTGCGGTCTGTTCTTCTGCAATTTTGTAAAATTTATTGAGTGTATCTGCTGCTGCAAGTTGTACGGGCATAAACATTCCATAGTCAATCCAACTTTTAAGTTTCCCTAATGCTCCAACCAAACTTCGATTTCCAACCAAAAATCCAATACGCCATCCTGCCATATTGTATGATTTTGAGAGTGTGTATGCCTCTATTGCGACATCTTTTGCACCTGCGACTTGTAGAATTGATGGAGTTTTGTAGCCATCAAAAGTGATATCCGCATAAGCAATATCAGAGATGATATAAAAGCGTTTTTTCTTTGCTAATGCGACAAGTTTTTGATAAAAATCCAATGTGACCGTTGCTGTGCTTGGGTTGTGTGGAAAGTTGATAAGTACATATTTGACAGGTACGTGCTGTACGTCAATCGCAGTTTCGATGAGACCTAAATATTTTGATTCATCTACTTTGTAGTTGCGTTCATCAAAAGGGACTTTGATACCAATAGGTTTTGCACCATTAATACTAAAAGCATAAGCGTGGATTGGATAGGTTGGCTCTGGTACAAGTGCGATATCTCCAGGATTCGTGACTGCTTGTATGAGGTGATAAAATCCCTCTTTGCTTCCCATCGTGGCGACGGCTTCCCTCTCTGGATCAAGATCAACATCATATTTGCGTTTATACCAACCACAAATTGCTTTGCGAAGCTCAAGAATTCCTTTGCCACTGCCCGCACTGTATCCGTGTGTTCCTTCTTTGCGTACATGCTCAATCAAAGATTCGACAATTTCAGGTGCTGTGTCTTCGTCGGGATTTCCCATCGAGAAATCCACCACTTCGCGACCTTCTTCTTTGGCTTGTGATTTAAGCTCATCGATTGCGGCAAAAACATATTTAGGGAGTTGATTTATTTTTTCAAACTGTATTTCTTCAAACATTGGTTACTCTTTTGGCTATTTACTTTTTTTAATCGTATGTTTCTTTTTTATTGGAACACCAATTGCAATTGGCATCAAAAATAAAAATCTAGGTAATCGTATGATGCATGGCGTAGACCAAAATCGCTGTTGCAGCACTGACATTAAGAGAATCAAATCCATGTTTCATTTCGATACTAATGCAAGCGTCAAGTTTTGATGTGATCTTTTTGGAAAGACCACTTCCTTCTGAGCCTACCACCAACACCCGTAAAGGTGCAAATTGGTATGACTGAAGTGGTTTTCCATCCATTGTCGCACCGTAAATCACGAATCCTTTTTGTTTGAGTTCGTTGAGTTGGTCAAGTACGCTTTCTGTCACCAAAAAAGGCATATCAAGCAACGCTCCTGAACTTGTGCGAGCAATCGCTGCAAAGTTGAGTTGCTTTACACCCGAAGCGATGATTCCATCAACACCCAATGCATACGCAGATCTCACAATTGCACCGATATTTCCAGTATCGGTCAAACCATCCAAAACAACCACAAAACGAGACATTTTCATCACTTCAAACGTAGTTTGTTCAAAAGGGGAGATTTCTATCAAGATTCCTTGATGATTTCCCCCTTTTGCCATAGCTTGTGCCCATTTGGATTCGATAAATTTAATCTTATCGTGATAAGCGTGGAAGAGTGGTTGAGGCAGTATTCCATGCTTTTCGATATAGATGGTACGCACCGTTTTTGGATGTTGCTCTAATGCATACAAACAGACCTGTTTTCCATAAAGAATCATGGGCGAAATTCTACCTTTTTTTTGCTGATAACTCTTGATACCAAGAGGTGACATCTCTGTCACTTAAAAGAGCCAAAAGTTTGGCTTTGGGTTTTGGTGGAATATCAAGTCCTAAAACTTCATTGAGTGTGAGTTTTTTTTCATCTTTTTTGGTTTGCGAGATAATCACAACCCACTCACCGCGTATTTCACTCTCCTTGATTTTTTCATACAGTATCAATGCGGATGCTTTGTGATACGTTTGAAACTTTTTACTCAACTCTTTGGCAATAAAAAGCTCTCTATTTGGATCAAGCGTCGAAATCTCTTCGAGAAGTTTTTCTAAGCGATGTGGCGACTCATAGAGTACCGCGTCATAACCACAATCCATTGCTTGATTTAGTGATGCTTGTCTCTCTTTGCCTTTGTGTGGCAAAAAAGCAAAAAAGCAAAACTTTCCAGATGCAAATCCAGAAGCAGCATACGCAGTCGTCACCGCACTCGCACCAGGTAATACATCATAAGAAATCATTTGAGTTTGACAATACTCCACAAGACGTTGCCCTGGATCAGAAATCGCAGGCATTCCCGCATCACTCACATAGACTACAGTTTCGTTTTGTAGTCGTCCGCCAATCTCTTCTATTCGTGTTTTGCCATTGTGTTCATTGAAGGACAAAAAATCAGCGATAGGATATACCATCTCAAAACGTTCTTCTAAAAGTCTAAGCAGTCTTTTGGTTTCGCGAGTATCTTCACATAAAAAAAGAGTCGCTTTTTCAAAGTTTCGCATTGCACGAATAGTAATATCTTGAGGGTTTCCAATAGGAGTGGGAATGAAAGTGAGCATTTATTTTTTTAGGGAAAGTGGATTTTTTGTTTGAAACTCCTTACCATAACGGAATGGAGTTTCTCGCTGTTACTGAAGATTGAATTTCTTTTTGAATTTATCAACTCTTCCTGCGGAGTCGACCATTCTCTCTGAACCAGTATAAAATGGATGACAAGCATTGCAGATGTCAATACTCATCTCTGTTTTGTCTGATTTAACCTCAAACGAATTGCCACACGCACACGTGACCACACATAATTTATAGTCAGGGTGAATATCTTTTCTCATTGTAAACCTTTTTAAAAATTAAAATACGACAGGCAACCAACCTGCTCCAGCCTTTTCGACTCTTCCGCTATCTGTTATAAGATATGGGTTGTTGCGACACGTTATCGTGAGACAACAAAAATGGACGTGTATTATATCAAAATGGCTTTAAATAAAAATAAAATTTATACAAAAACCGAATCTTTCTAAACCTACGCTAAAATCCATCTCATGAAAAAAGACATCACCACCAAAGAAACAATCCAAACCATCACCGAAGATAT
>DYPM01000122.1 GCA_020719895.1 Sulfurovum sp.
TAGATCTATAAGAAGAGAGAATACATCAAGCCGAATATCACAGATACGAGAAGTATCCCAGTCTGCGAATCTAACACCTGCACAGCAGGTGGACGCAAGAAGAAGGGGCGTTCAGACATTGAGACAAGAAGCAAGAGAAGAACGTGAATCTCAAGCGCAAAGACGGTTTGAGACAAGACGTGGACTCCTCCTTGAAAACGATGTATCTCAAGCAAGATTTAATCATTCGCAATCAATTCGGAGAGCTAACGAAGCATTAAGTCAAGGAACGATATCGCAACGAGAGCATAACACGGCGGTTCAGGGTCTCAATCGTCAATTGCAATCTCAAACAGGTTTTTTTGGCAGGAGCGGGGCAGGTGCGGTAAGAGCAATCAGACAGATGGAGTCTTACGCCGTGGCTTTGGGGGCAGTAGCGTTAGGGATCAGAGCCACGCTCGGGGCAGGTAACCAACACAATAAAACGTTGGAGAGAGAGACTATTGGTATGCAAATGCTAATAGCCCAAAACAAAATCTATTTTGACGAGAACAACAATAAATTAGATTCTTATAGATCTATGTCGGCCGCGTCTATAGATGCACAAAAAGCAGTCAATAAAGTAATAGAAATCAACCCACAAACGCCGCATACGTTTGAACAAACGCTACAGATATTTAAGCTATTAGTTCCACAAGTTATGAAATTTGGCGGAAGCTTGGAAGATGTTGCCGAAATAACGACAGGTATATCCGTTATAGCGGCCGCGCAAGGTGTTGAATATGAAAACTTACTAAAAACAGCGGACTCCGCGTTGTCTGGAGCTATGTTAGAGTCGGGATTGAAGAGGGCGTTAGCACAATTTGATATTACTAACGCAAAGATAAACGAACTAAAAGAAAATAGTGGCGATGTTGTTGGATATATAAAGAAACAACTAAAGGGAGCCGAACCCGCGGGGGAAATGATTTTTAATAGTTGGGATGGAGCTATGGCACAGCTCCAAAACTCTTGGAATATAACTTGGGGGAAGATAGAAGAACCTATCTTTGAATCTCTTAAAAGAGAGGCAATAAGCGTCTCAGAAGCAATGAACAAAAGTCAAGAAGGCATTGTAAATACGTTTAGTGGCATTGGGGAGGCTATTAAAGTCTTAGGTATAGGACTCGCACTTGCTGGATTATCACGTGCCGCCGCCTTGGCAGGACGTAGCCTTATGGCAATTGCACCCGCCACCGCTACATTACGCGCAGCACGCACAGCACTCACAATAACTGCAATACGCACAGCACTCACAGGGATGAGCTTGAGTGCGATGATAGCATCTGTAAGACTTAGAGCTATGTCTGTAACTATTAACGCAACTTGGGCATCTGCTCAAAGGCTGGGTAGAGCATTGATGTCACTTCGTGGAGGAGTCCTTACCGCCGTGCCTTTATACTTTGCATTTGAGGCTCTCGGGGATTATTTAGAGAGTGCATCTTCAAAAGCAGACGATCTTATTTATAAATTAAGCAAAACAAGAGAAGTCATTGCCTCTATTCCTGTAGAGGAAAAAATATCTATAAAGTACGAGTTAGAAAGCGTAAAAAAAACCCTTGAAGAAGATCTCAAAGATGCAAAACCATCAGACAAAATAGATATACGCCTTAAAATATTGGATGTTGACAAGTCCTTAAATTTATTAAATAGCATTACGAACGAGGAGACCAAAGCCCAAATAGCAACAAATTCATTAAGCAAAGAACTTGTTGATTTGACAGCCAAATATAATCATGCTATGAAAATAAGAAGAGAGGTGTTTAATGTTTCTTCCGCAGGCATAGACACAACATCATATAACAAAGAGATACAAGCACTAAACAACAATAAAGCAACCGTAACTGTACAAACCAAAATAGATGATAAAGAGATACAGAAAATAGAGTATGTGATCAAACAACTAAGAGACAAAGCTCAAGAACTTGCAAAGTCTCTTCCTTCAAAAACAAACAAAGAAAAGTTAGAGATAAGCCCTCAAATCGCGGAGCTATCACACAAAGCAAAAAGCCTGCAAGATGCATTAAATTTTTCAAATACTCTTAATACAAACATAACAAAACTACGAGAACAGAACAAAAAGTACCAAGAGATATTAGATACAAAAAGAGCAATACATAGTGTAGAAAGAAGCGGTGCAATATCCGCAAAACAAATGGAATACAGTGCGGAAAATATTTTGTCGATAAACAAACAGATATTATCCACAAAAAGACAAATGGCATCTGTAGACGCTCAAATATCAATTATGACGAATAAAGTAAAGCCAAAAAACATTGAGTTTGACGAGAAAAGACAAGAAATACAAGAAAAAAAAGATAATCTAGAACAAGAGAATAAAGTATTATTAAGTAGAAGAGAAGCCACGAGCAAGGCAACCCCTCAAGTAACTCCTTTGAGCGAGGCAGAACAAAAAGACCTTACCAAATATGAAAGTACGGTAAAGCTTTACAACAAAGAACTTGAGCTAAATAAGTTGTCCGAGGCGTCTTCATTGGCAATTGCCACTTTAGAAACAGAAAAAGAACGTTTGGAGATTCAAGGCAAAAGGATAGAGGCTTTAAAGGTTGAGCAAAAAATAATTGCAGAGGATCCAAAGCTAACAAAAGACGAGAAAGATACAAGAACAAGAAAAACAATTAAAGAAATATCAGATGCACGAAAAGAGATAAGAAAAAATGAGATTGAAGCACAAATAAATCTCATAAATGCACAAAAAGATAGCGAGGAAGCACCAGAGAGCGAAGCAAACGAAAGAATAAAAAAATTAGAAATAGAAAAAACAAATTTAAGCGATGACCCCCAAAACATAAAAGATATGCAGATTGAGGCAATCAAGCTTAAGGTTTCTACCTCAAAAAAACAAGCAAAAAGTACACAAGAGATTATCGAAGCAGAACAGGAATATAAAAAAGCAATTATCTTAAATAAAAGCTTACAGGAAAAGAAAAACATATTTAAAAAGGAAACGTCAGGCTTTAGAAAGTATTTTTTTAATCAAGATGGCTTTAATAAAAAAGAAGAAGAAATAAACAAAAAAGAGAGATTGGCTGTTATAGAAAACGAGCTTTATTACAAAAATAAAATGCTCAAATCAGAGAAGGACATTTCAAACCGAGAAAAACTAAAAGCCTCAATATCTGAATCGAAGTTCAACAAGAAAGCAGAGCTTTATGAACAGGAAAAAGACAGAAAACAGGAAAATGTAGACAAAAAAAATAAGTATATAGAGTATTCCGATACCGCCTCAAACATAATATCAGCAAAAAATTCAAATGATCCTACCGCCATTGCCAATGCAGTAAAAGGAGCAATAGGGCAAAGTTCTTCAATAGCTGGTGCAGTATTAGGGCTTACAAACGCTCTTTTTTCAAGCCAAGATAGTCAATACAAAATAGACAAAGCGAAAGGTGTAACCTTTTCGGACAGCTCAATTACATCTTTAGGCAAAGAGTTACAAAACGCATACGCTCCACTACTAAAAGTAAATGTGGAGATGCGTGACGCACTCAAAAGTATGTCAACCAACTTCAGAACGGCGTCTTATGATATAAACACTCAAAAAGATTATGTATCAACCCAAAAAAGCAATTGGTTTGGAGGAAGCAAAACAGAACTAAATGCTACAGGCATTGATTTTGGCAGTTTCAGCTTTCAAGATGTAGAAGGAAACGCATTTGTACCATCAGGATATTTGTCAGAAGTAGAAACGGATGAAGGGCTATTTAGCACAACAAAAAGAGAGACAACTTCATATTCAGGACTTGATGATAGAACCACCGATAGTTTAAAAAATGCAGTCATTAGTGGGATAAAAGTGTTAAACACTGCGACGCGAGAATTGGAACTTGCGGGGGAGTACGAAGATATATCCAAAGAAAAAATAGATATAGGGAGGCTAAATCTAACTGGACTTGATAAAAATCAAGTCGCACAGGAAATATCAAGTGCATATTCACAATATTTTTCAGAGGCTATTTTAAAAAGCAAAGACCTCACAGGTCTTGTCATAAAGTATGGAGGAGATGGAGAAGAAGCACTTCAAACTATCGGAAGAATAGCAAATGAGTATGACCAAACATCCTACAAATTAAAAAACATAACAAAACAAAATGATAGAAACTTTGTACTTGATTTTGCGAAAGATATAGATGAAAATCAAGTAATAGACTCTTATATGAAAAACTTTTTTTCAGAAAGAGAAATCATAAAAACAAAATCAGACGAGTTAGCCGACTCCTTCCAAGCTCTTAATATTTCTATGCCAAAAACATCAAGTGGGTTTAGGGAATTAGTTGAAGGATTTAAAGGCACTGGTGAACAACTTGCAAATGTAATATCTCTTGCCGATAAATTCACAGAAGTGATGCGTTCTCAAGCCAAAGGATTGGAGGATGTCAATGATTTTTTATTGGGGCAATACAGCTTTTTATCTTTAGCAGACAAAGGGAAACTATCCGACTCTCTACTCAAAAGCGATATAAGAAGAGTAGAGATAGCATCAAAAACAGCTAAAACACAAGAAGAATTCAATCTTGTATCAAAACAATATCTTTCAGAACTATCGAGAGAAACGTC
>DYPM01000123.1 GCA_020719895.1 Sulfurovum sp.
ATTTTCATAGCTTCGCTCCTAAAATTAAGTTCAAATATTAAATATTATAGCTATGTAAACTAAAAGAACTCTATTGGCAAGAGGAGTTCAATTATATTGCTACTTTTTCTACAACATTGAGTCCAAATCCACTCAATCCTATAAATTCAGTATCTTTATGTGTAGTGAGGAGATTAATTTTTTTGATTCCTAAATCTTTGAGGATTTGAGCACCAACTCCAAACTCTTTTGCTTGCTCTTTGGAGATAGTTTTAGTATCAAGAAAAATCAATACGCCTCCATTGCTTTTAAGATAATCAATGGCGTTACAAAGTGTACTGTAACGTTTGTCATTAAGAACAAGATCAATATCTAAACCGATATTGTGAAATCGCACATTAGAGGTTTCATGGCTTTTGTAAAACTGTATCACTGTATGGGTGCGATCAAGATGATCAGTGTAGAGTATTTTTTCTACTTTTATTCCACGCAATAGACTCTCTTCTTGGTGTGTTCGTTTGACCAATTTTTCATTGACAAGGCGATACTGCACAATGTCAGAGATGTAAACAATCGGTATGGCGTGTTTGTTTGAAAATATCCTAAGATCATTCATACGTGCCATAGTGCCATCGTCTTTGATAATCTCACAAATGACAGCGACAGGTATCAATCCTGCAAGTTTGCACAAATCAACCGAACCTTCCGTGTGTCCGATACGCACAAGCGTTCCGCCATCTTTGGCGATAAGTGGAAAAATATGTCCTGGACGTACAAAATCATCTGCGACAGCAAGTGGATTGGCAAGTTTGTAGATACAATCATCTCTCTCAAGTGCTGATATACCTGTTTGTGCAGTGGAAGAGTCTATGGAAATGGTAAAAGCAGTTTCATGATTAGAGTCGTTGTGTTGCACCATCGGCTTGAGTTTGAGGAGATTCGCTCTCTCTTTGGTGAGTGGCGTACAGATAAGTCCGCGTGCCTCTTTTGCCATGAAGTTTACCATTTTAGGCGTTGAGAATGTCGCAGCATAGACCAAATCTCCTTCATTTTCTCTGTTTTCATCATCCATCATAATGACCATTTTGCCGTGCTTGATCTCTTGAATAGCTATCTCAACGCGTTCGATTGCTTCTGTTGACATGATTTTCCTCTGTCTTGAATTCGGATTATTATACCCTTATTTTAAAAATTTTTATTTTTTATCAAAATTACTTGACAAGCGTATCGTTTAGTGCTATAATTTCCGTCCAATTTAAGTGACTACTTAAATGCTGGGGTATCGCCAAGCGGTAAGGCAGCGGTTTTTGGTACCGCTATCCGGGGGTTCGAATCCCTCTACCCCATCCATAAAAACAAGTTTGTCTCTTGTTTTTATCTTTTTGGTTTACATAAAATTTATTTTTTTAAACTCAAAATCTTCTGTCGCGGGATAGAGCAGCTTGGTAGCTCGTCGGGCTCATAACCCGAAGGTCGTCAGTTCAAATCTGGCTCCCGCAACCAAATCTTCAAAACTTTACAAACTACATTTTCAATAGTCCAAAAATATACCTCTTTGATTTTTTAAATAACTTAGCACCCAATAAGCAGATATTTTTCAAAAGCAAATAGTCTCAAGAACCATCCAAATGATTCCTTTGCTTAATCTCCCTAAGCATTAAACTTTGATAAGATTGAGTAGATATTATCAAGAGGAGTATTGTATGAATTCGACCATTTTACAAGTCACAGATCGTATTGTCTTGCGTTCTCAAAAAAGTCGCCAATTGTATCTTCAGCGTATTGAGACTGCACATGCACGAAGTGTTAGTCGAGAAGTGCTTGGATGTAGTAATCTCGCACATGCGATGGCATCAATGAGCAGTGAAGAGAAATCATCTCTGTCGCATTTGCAAGCACCTAATATTGGGATTGTTACTGCTTATAACGATATGCTCTCTGCTCATCAGCCTTACGCCTCTTATCCACCTCTTATCAAGCGAACTTTGATGCAAAAAGGTGCAACGGCACAAGTTGCAGGTGGCGTGCCTGCGATGTGTGATGGTGTGACGCAGTCGCAAGTAGGAATGGAGCTTTCGCTTTTTAGTCGTGACACTATTGCTATGAGTACAGCAATCGCACTTTCGCATAATGTTTTTGATGGCGTACTCTATCTTGGCGTGTGTGACAAAATCGTACCAGGGCTTTTGATAGGAGCATTGAGTTTTGGACATTTGCCCGCGGTTTTTGTGCCTGCTGGTCCGATGGGTTCAGGGATTAGTAATGCTCAAAAAGCATCAATTCGTCAAGAGTATGCACAAGGCAAAGTAGGCAAAGAGGTACTTCTCCAAACCGAAGTCGCTTCCTATCACAGTAGTGGCACCTGTACGTTTTATGGTACGGCAAACTCCAATCAGATGCTGATGGAGATTATGGGATTGCATCTTCCAGGAAGCTCTTTTGTTAATGCAAATACGCCATTAAGAGAAGCACTAACACAAGCCGCAACCGAACAGATCTTAGAAATGACAGCGGTTGGAGGGCGTTATATGCCTGTGGGACAAATGATTGATGAACGGAGTTTTGTTAATGCGATTGTTGGTTTGATGGCGACGGGAGGCTCTACAAATCATACGTTGCACCTTATCGCGATGGCAAAAGCTGGAGGGATTATTTTGGATTGGAGTGATTTTGATGAGATTGCTACAGTCACACCGCTACTTTGTCGTATGTATCCTAATGGACAAGCCGATGTCAATCACTTTAGAGATGCTGGAGGTATGGGATTGGTGATTCGTGAGCTATTGAAGGTCGGTTTATTGCATGAAGAGGTTGAGACGATTGTTGGCAAAGGATTGTCGCGTTACCTCAAAGAGCCTACATTGGTATCGGGTGTATTGGAATATCACGACGCAGCGATGGTTTCGCGTAATCTTGATGTGATAAGTAGTATCGAGCAGCCTTTTGCACTCGAGGGAGGATTGGCACTGCTTGAAGGGAATTTGGGACGAAGTGTCATCAAAATATCAGCACTCAAACCGCATCAAATGTGTATCGAAGCCGAAGCGATAGTGTTTGAGTCTCAAGAGGCGTTGCAAGTAGCATTTAAAGCATGTGAGCTGGAGCGTGATTTTATCGCAGTGGTACGCTTTCAAGGACCAAAAGCAAATGGAATGCCCGAACTTCACGGACTTATGCCACCGCTTGGAGTTCTTCAAGATCGTGGTTTTAAAGTAGCGATTGTGACTGATGGGCGAATGTCTGGTGCATCTGGAAAAGTTCCTTCGGCTATTCATATCAGTCCTGAAGCGTTGGGTGGCGGTATGCTTGCGAAGGTGTGTACGGGAGATCGTATCCTTCTTGATATTAATGCCAAACGGTTGGAACTGTTGGTAGATGAAGCGGTACTTGCATCTCGCGAAGCGGTGATTCCTGATCTTTCGCACAACCATTATGGAATGGGACGTGATCTTTTTGCACCTATGCGAAATAGCGTCAGTGATGCCCAAAGTGGTGCAACACTGTTTGATACTATCGGAGAGGAGCGAGCATGAATCCGATAGAACTTTTTAAAATTTCTCCAGTGGTGCCTGTAGTAGTGCTTGAGAGAGTCGAAGATGCTGTGCCATTGGCTAATGCACTACTTGAAGGTGGTGTGGAAATTATGGAGATTACATTGCGTAGTGATGTAGCGATTGAGAGTATCAAAGCAATTTCTCATTTGGTACCAAAGATGCAAGTTGGTGCGGGTACAGTAATCAACGCCGATGATTTGATTCGTGTACGTGATGCTGGAGGAAAGTTTTGTTTTAGTCCTGGAATCAGTGATGCGTTGATTGCATCTGCTTTGGAGCTAAAGATGCCTTTTATTCCTGGTGTAGCAACAGCAAGCGAAGTGATGATGGCACTTAATGCAGGCATTATGGCGTGTAAACTCTTTCCAGCAACAGCAGTCGGTGGTGTTGCGTTGCTAAAAGGCTTTAGTGGACCATTTCCCCAAATGCACTTTTGTCCGACAGGTGGCGTAAGTTTGGAAAATATGAATGATTTTCTTTCTTTGCCTAATGTAGATTGTGTGGGTGGAAGTTGGATTGTTCCACAATCATTAGTACGTAACGGCGAGTTTGAAAAGATAACGGAGCTTTGTAGGGAAGCTTTAAAAAAAGCAGACTGATAGTTTTTAGGGAACCTCTAAAAATCGTCATATCTCATATACCCCAAATACAAGATTGCGGGTAAAGCCCGCAATGACAAAGATAGGGTTTTTCATAGATGCCCTTTATCTTTTCCCATAGAGAAGATGAAGATAGTCATAAATATCACTCAAAAAAAATCTTCGATTGTCTCTTTCTTCAAAATGTCCGACCCAACCACTCTCTTTCTCTATGACTCTTCGACTTGGTAAAACAAATTCGTTGTAAGGTAGTGTGGGTTTGAGAACTGTGCAAGAGTCGATTGTATAAATCACTGCATCAAAAAGCATA
>DYPM01000009.1:0-8791 GCA_020719895.1 Sulfurovum sp.
ATTAACGGCGGAATCATAGCATAAATTTTTTGTTTTTATGTAAATGTGATTTTAAAAATAGAGAATCTTTAAGTAATGCTTCAAGTGTTTGCCATTGCGTAAAGTAAGCATCATAAAATGGTTTTGTGATCTGCTCAAAAGTATCGTTTTGTGTGCGACGATTGACGCACCATTTAAACGCAATATTACGGCTTTGAAGTGCCTGCATAGAGAGTAGTGTGTCGTTGATAGATCCTAATGTGTCTGAAGCCACAAGAAGTGTTTGTGCTTTAAATAGCGGTATAAGATCTATCATAAAATAATCATCAGTAAGAGGCACCATAAGTCCGCCTGCACCTTCTATAAGTAGAAGATCACAATAGTTTTGAAGTTGCGTATATTTGTTAACTATTTGTTGAATATTGATTGTCTTATCGATATCAGCACAAAAAGGAGATGCGACCAAAGGAAAGGTGTACGCGGTAATATCGTATGGAGTCAATTGATGAAACTTGGGATTGACTTTTTGACAAGCTTGAAGTAGCATATTTGCATCAGCTGGAAAATCAACAACTCCTGTTTCGATAGGTTTGTATACACCTACTTTAATGCCTTGTGTAGCGAAAGCCTCGATAAGTTTAATTGTGGTGTATGTTTTACCTACATTGGTGTTTGTGGCTGTGATGAAAAGAGAAGACACTTAGATTTCCTTTGTTTTTTGTATAATAATATTTAATCCATAAGGTAAATTTTATAATTCATATCATTCATAGACGGATGAGAATCTCTAAAAACTCCCTTTTGTCATTGCGGGGCTTGACCCGCAATCTCCTGTTTGAGGATAAAAAAATGCCAAATCAAGTTTGGCGTGACGGTTTTTAGAGATGTTCGGATATAACTTTATGTTTTTGGTGTGGTTGTATTGAAATAAAGAAGAGGAAAAAAGAATGCCTAAAGTTGAAGTAGAGAGTGAGACTTGGTTGGAATTTGAAGAGCCTCGAATGTTTAAGGTTCTTTTGCATAATGACGATTTCACCAGTATGGATTTTGTGATTGATGTGTTGATGGAGATTTTTAGAAAAAATGCTTCAGAGGCAGAGCTAATTATGTGGCAGATTCATGAAAAAGGGATTGGAGTGTGTGGTATTTATAGTTTTGAAATTGCACAAACCAAAGCAGAGCAGGTAAAACAAAAAGCAAGAGAGAACGTATTTCCGCTCCTTGCTACTATCGAAGAAGAGTAATTTTTACCTTCGGATAAATTTTAAATTTTAATATCAAGGATTAAGTAATGATTAGCATGGCACTTAATGATGTGTTTAAATATGCAGTAGAGTACGCTAAAGAGAACCGACATGAGTATTTGACGGTAGAGCATATCTTTTTGGCAATCGTAAGAAGCCAAGAAGGAATAGAGATTTTTGAGACACTGTCTGTAAATCTATCAATATTAGAGAAAGGAATTGTAGAGTATATCAACAAAACAGTCTCTACTTTAGGGCAAAATGTAGAGCCTTTTGAGACTGTTGTTCTTTCTCGTACGATTAACGTGATGATGTTAGAGATTCGCGAGGCGAAACGAAACGAGGCAAGTGTTGGGGATATGATCGTTGCAATATTTTCCAATGAGCAGTCATACGCAGTTTCTCTTATGCGTAGAGAGGGAATCTCCAAGGTGGATATTACAGAAGTGATCTCTCATTCCGATAAGTCTCAAAAAGTCAATCAATCAGATATCAAAACAGAGACAAAAGATGCAAACAATAGTTTACTTGAACGATTTACTGTAGAGCTTGTGTTGTTTGCTAAGAGTGGCAAAATAGATCCCGTAATTGGACGTAATGCAGAGATTGAGCGTGTCATACAGACGTTATGTAGACGAAAAAAAAACAATCCTCTTCTTATTGGTGAGCCTGGAGTTGGTAAAACAGCAATCGCTGAAGGATTGGCACTCAAAGTGAGCGAAGGCGATGTGCCATGGATTCTTAAGGACACAAAAATTTATTCACTTGATATGGGTGCGTTGCTTGCGGGTACAAAATATCGTGGAGATTTTGAGAAGCGTCTTAAGGGAGTTTTGTCAGAACTCAAAGAGCAAAAAGATGCGATTCTTTTTGTGGATGAGGTTCATACTTTGGTTGGAGCAGGTCAGGCAAGTGGTGATAGTGTAGATGCAAGTAATCTTCTTAAACCAGCACTTGCAAGAGGAGAGATAAAGTGTATTGGAGCTACGACATACAGTGAATATCGCAACACTTTTGATAAAGACAAAGCGTTGAGTCGTAGATTTGCCAAAATTGATGTGAGTGAACCAAATATTGAAGATACGTTTCAGATTCTCAAAGGCGTACAGCACAAATATGAAGCGTATCACCAAATAATTTTTAGCGATGAGGCATTGCGTTTGGCGATTGATTTGAGTGTAAAGTATCTACATGATAGATTTTTGCCTGATAAGGCCATGGATATTATCGATGAAGCTGGAGCTTATTTTATGCTTCGTGGAGAGAAAAATATTCTTGTTCAGCCCAAAGATATCGAAGAAAGTGTCGCAAAAAGTCTCAATCTCCCCTCTACGGTTATTGGAAGTAGTGATACGACCAAACTTATTACACTTCAAAGTGACCTTCAATCTAAAATTATTGGACAAGATGAAGCTATCGTAGCTCTTGTGCGTGCGATAAAACGCTCTTACGCAGGACTCAACGGAGACAATAAACCCATTGGATCATTTCTTTTTGTAGGACCTACAGGAGTAGGAAAGACAGCATTGGCAACAGCATTGGCAAAAACCATGCATATTCATTTTGAGCGACTTGATATGAGCGAGTATATGGAGCCACACACAGTGAGTCGATTGGTAGGAGCACCTCCAGGATATGTAGGATATGAGCAAGGTGGACTTTTGACAGAAATGATCAAAAAGCATCCTCATACTGTACTTTTGCTCGATGAGATCGAAAAAGCACATCCTGATATTATGAATATCTTGCTTCAAGTGATGGATGGTGCCAAGCTCACAGATAATAATGGTGTCGTGAGTGATTTTAAAAATGTTATTCTTATTATGACCTCCAATATTGGGACGAAAGAACCAAACACAATGGGATTTGCCAAAGATACTTCTGTCAAAACCGATAAAGCCCTTGCGTCATTTTTCTCTCCAGAGTTTAGAAATCGCCTTTCAGGAACGATCACATTTGCACCTTTGAGCCTTGCGTCACTTGAAAAGATTGTGGTGATTGAGATTGAAAGGCTCAATGCGTTGCTTGCAAACAAAAAGATAACAATCACAATCGACAAAGTAGCACAAATCCATCTTGCGAAAGAGGGATATGATGAACGTTATGGAGCAAGACATATTTCTCGCATCATTGATGAGAAGATCAAAGAAGCATTAACAGAAGAGATACTTTTTGGACGACTCAAAGCAGGCGGTCATGTTGTGGTCGGTTTTTTAAATGAAGCATTGACATTTGATTTTGAGGTGAAGTAGTGTCCTATATCTTTGATGAAGATTATTATGTTCCACTGCTAAGAGCAACACATTTTCCCAATCCGCATTTTGCTTCAAATAAAGGGCTTTTGGCATATGGTGGGGATCTTTCGTCGCACACTATTCTTAGTGCATATCGCAAAGGGATTTTTCCGTGGTACAGCAAAGAAGATCCGATTCTTTGGTGGTCGCCTAATCCGCGTCTTTTACTCTATCCAAAGGATTTTTATGTTCGCAAATCTTTTCGTCGTGTTTTGAGGTCAGAGCGATTTAGTGTGACTTTTGATTGCCATTTTGAGCGTGTTGTTGGACACTGTTCTTCTATTTTTAGAGAAGGGCAGGTGGGTTCTTGGATTTTGCCAGAGATGATTGAGGCTTTTGTGAGACTTCATAAAGAAGGGTTTGCTCATAGTGTTGAGGTGCATTATCAAGGTGAATTGGTGGGTGGACTTTATGGTTTGGCGATTGGAAAAAGTTTTGTTGGAGAGTCTATGTTTTCATTGATTCCTGATGCTTCAAAGGTCGCATTTAAGGCACTTAGTGATGTTTTAGCTGCAAAAGGTTATGATTTTATTGATTGTCAGCTTCCTACAGATCATATGAAAGGGTTGGGTGCGGTTGAGGTGGAGAGAAGTATTTTTCTCAATGCACTTCGAAAGAGTCTGTTCAAACCTACAGATTTTGGAAACTGGAAGAGTGATTTTGCGTGGACTTACCAAATGTACAATAAGGAATAAAAATATGATAAACAGAGAGATTGGGTTTTCAATGTGGTTGGATTTTGTAGAGAGGGATTTTTTGAAAAGCCAATTTGTTTCTTTGATTGAAAAAGGTGTCATTAATGGTGCGACAAGTAATCCTGCGATATTTGCATCTGCTATCACCACCTCACCTGCTTATAAACTACAGATAGAAAGTTTAAAAGACAAAAGCCCAAAAGAGAAATACGAAGCTCTTGCGATTGAAGATATTCGCACTGCAGCACAAGCACTAAGAGGGATTTATGATGAGGGAAATGATGGTTATATCTCTATTGAAGTTGATCCTTTTCTCTCTAACGACACTGAAGGTACGATTGTGGAGGGAAAAAGGCTTTTTGAAATGATTGGCGAACCTAATGTGATGATCAAAGTGCCAGCGACTGACGCAGGATATGAGGCGATGCGTATTTTGATGAGTGAAGGTATTTCGGTCAATGCGACGTTGATTTTTTCTCCAAATCAAGCAAAAAAAACGATTGATGCAATGAAGCGTGCTTTTGTAGAGACCAATACCAAAGCCAATGGTGTGATTTCGGTTTTTGTAAGTCGTTTTGATAGACTGCTTGATGATAAACTTGAGATATCAAGAGTAGAGAGTGCAAAAACAGGCAACTATAATGCTTCAAAAATCTATGCGATGGTAGAAGCTGAGGGCATACCGCAAATCCGCACTCTATTTGCAAGCACTGGAGTCAAAGGAGACAAACTCTCTCCTGATTATTATATCCGCCAACTGATGGCAAAACACTCTATCAATACTGCACCGCTTGCTACGATTGAAGCGTATCTTGGGCGAGCAAATGCTCCTGCTTCACTTCCTATAGATGAGAATATCGTAGAAGCACATTTTGATGCAATTAAAAATATTGGAGTAGACATTGAAAAAGTCTATGAGACGCTTTTAGATGATGGTTTGAGGGCATTTGAGAATGCATTTCAAGAGATGCTTGGTAGCCTTAGTGCTTAGATTTCTTGCAAAATAAGAAGTCTAAGCACTAAGTGCGTGAGTCCCGTCTGCTAAAGACAACTTAGCGTTTTAGCGTAGCCTAATGGACTTTGTTCATTAGGCGTTATTTTGAGTTCTGCAAGAACTCTATTAAAACGGAGTCAAAATGGAAGAAAAACTTAAAGCTTATCTTAATGCAATGATTGCAAACAAAGGTTCTGACCTTCATATCAAATCAACCGCAATTACGCGAATACGTGTGAACGGAGAGCTTAAACTGTTGGGTAAAGAGCCTCTTTTTGCCGAAGATGTGTTGCAAATGGTCAAAGAGATTACCACTAAAGATCAATATCAAAAACTTACTATTGATAGAAACCTTGACTTTACGTATGTTATGAGTGGTGTAGATTTTCGTTTTCGTGTGAATGTCTTTTATCAAATGGATGGTATTTCGATCGTATTTAGGGTTATTCCTGTCAAAATTCTTACGCTTGAGGAGTTGAAGCTTCCGCCTGTTATTCAGACTTTTTCAGAGATTCATCGAGGATTGGTGTTGGTGACAGGAGTGACTGGTTCTGGTAAATCCACTACGCTTGCTGCAATATTGGACAAAATCAATCGAGAGCAGAAAAAACATATTATTACCGTTGAAGATCCAATTGAGTTTATACACAAAGATAGAGGATGTTTGATCAATCAAAGAGCAATCGGTCAAGATGCTCACTCTTTTTCTGATGCACTAAGAGCAGCGTTGAGAGAAGACCCTGATATTATTTTGGTTGGAGAGATGAGAGATTTGGAGACGATTGATATCGCACTTCATGCTGCCAATACAGGACACCTTGTTTTTTCTACACTTCACACACTTGACTCAAAAGAGACGATCGATAGAATCGTCGGAATGTTTAGTAAAGAGGAGCAGAACCGTATTCGAGCATCTCTTGCGTCAGTGCTTGAGGGAGTTATCTCTCAACGATTGGTGCGAACCAAAGATGGTGGACGTGCTGCTGCTGTTGAAGTACTTAAAAAAACAGCAAGAATCGAACAGCTTATTATGGAAAATAGAGACTATGAGATTCCTGATGCACTGTTTGAAGGAAAAGAGATATATGGCACTCAAACTTTTGACCAAGCACTTTTGGACCTCGTACGAAATGAACGTATTACAGAAGAGGTGGCACTTGAAAACGCCTCTAATCCTTCTGACCTTAAACTCAAAATGCAAGGTGTAGGACGAGGTGCAATCACAAGAGAAGAGGATCGTAATAGACCTCTTGAAGTGTTTGATTTTAAAGATGATGGTGAAGAGAAAAAGAAAAAGCGATAGTTGATAGAAATTAAGAAAAATTATAGTAATATCCCGCTCTATTTTTCAATTTTTTGTGAGATAGAGATTATTAAAGGACTGAACGTATGTTAGAAGGCATTATTAGAGAGAGTATCGGTAAAAGCAATGCAAAAAAGCTGAAGCGAGATGGTTATCTAATCGCTAACATTTATGCAGATGGCGTAGAGAATATCCATGCTGCATTTAAAAGAGGTGATTATATTAAAGCCGCTAGAGCAAAAGAGGGATTTACGCTTCCGATTAAAATCGGAGATCAAGAGCTTCAAGTAGCAATCCAAGAGTATCAAATACATCCAGTCAATGGAGATATTCTTCACGTAGATCTTAGAATCGCACAAGAGGGAGTTGTCACAGACTATTTGGTACCAGTAGTGACCAACGGTATTCCAAAAGGGATTAAAAACAAAGGTGTTTTAGTCATGTCAAAACGAAGAATCAGAGTAAGAGGGGCAGTTGAAAATATGCCAAAAAACTTTGATTTTGATGTATCCGAACTTGATAGAGATGATAATATTCTTATTAGAGATGTAGAAGCACCAAAGCATTGTCGCATTATGGAGAGACCTGATGTTGCCATTTGCGGTGTAATCAAAGCAAAATAACGGAGTATGACGTGTCACTTTTTGTTGGTCTTGGTAATCCAGGAGTACAATATGAAAACACACGTCATAATATTGGCTTCAAAGTCATTGATGCATTAGTCAAGGAGTTTGGAGCAAGAGATATTTCTAAATCCTCTTTTTATGGTGAGCTTTTCAAACACGCTTCTCACTATTTTCTCAAACCCACGACTTTTATGAATCTATCAGGTAAAAGTGTTTTAGCGGTAAAACAGTTTTACAAGATAGAGCTTGAAGATATCATTGTGATTCATGATGATATAGATATCCCTTTTGGTGCGTTGCGTTTTAAACAAGGTGGCGGTCACGGTGGGCATAATGGTCTCAAATCTATTGATGCAATGATTGGTCAGGAGTATCTTCGTGTAAGAATAGGAGTAGATAAACCTTCTCATAAATCACAAGTTGCTGATTATGTTTTGCATGATTTTTCTCACACAGAACAGTTGCATCTCAATCAATTGATTTTGCATACTTCAAAAGCATGTAGAAAGCTTACTCTTGATGGGCTTGAAGCAGTAAAATCCAAATATTCGCTCAAATCGATTGAGGCATTGGTGTGATTGATACGCTTTTGCCACCACTTTATATTCGCTATCTTCTCAAGCACTACACTAAAAATATTGCGGTTATTCTTTTTGGTCTCTCTCTTCTTTTTTCTTCGATTGATTACCTTCAGCAGATTCACAAGCTTGATATTCCAACGAATGCAAAAATAAGTTATATCTTTTATAAGTGGGAAGAGTCGCTTGGAATGCTCTATCCTTTAGCGTTGGTATTTGCTTTGATTATGACCAAACTTTCATTGGTTAAAAATGCAAATATGGTAGCACTTCACGCGTTTGGATATGGTAAGCGACGTTTGATTGTTCCGTTTTTATTTGTGGCTTTTATGGTGCATCTTTTTTTTGTTGGTTTGCATACCACCTCTTTTTCTTACGCAAGTGATCGTGCACAACATATTCTTCAAAATGAAAATGAGCGGTATGATGTTAATAATCTATTTTTTAAATATCAAGATCTTTTTGTGTATGTTCGTCATCTTGATCCTCTCAAGCAAGAGATTCATGATTTGACACTCTTTAAAGTCAGTGGCTACAGAATTGATTATATTATTAAAGCCCCTTTGGCAATTTTTGATGGACACTATTGGAATGCCAAAGATGCAACTTTGAAAACATTAATTTATAAAGATGGCGTACTAAAACGCTATACGGTATCGCACACTCCCACTATCCAGACATTAGAAAATTACAAACCTAAAATCATTAAATCGTTCTATGAAGGGAGTGTGATGACACTTTTGGAGGCTGTGGTTACATGGAGTTTGTTGCAAACACAATCGATAAATTCCGACAAAGTAAAGGCTTCGATTTACAATAAAGTCATACTTCCATTTTTTTCGATAGGATTGGTGATTATCCTCTTTTTTTCTCTGCCTATTCATGGTCGAATGGCAAATTTAGCTCGTAGTGTAGCACTCTCAATAGGTTTAACTATCATTATTTGGGGCGTTTTGTTTGGACTATCAAGATTGGGTTTGAGTGGTGTGATTCTCCCTGAATTAGCGATACTTATGCCTGTTTTGCTTTTTTTGTTTTATTCATTTTATCTTTTAGCAAAAGAAGGATAAGGGCATCT
>DYPM01000009.1:8891-23765 GCA_020719895.1 Sulfurovum sp.
TGCTTTTTTTGTTTTATTCATTTTATCTTTTAGCAAAAGAAGGATAAGGGCATCTCTAAAAACTCCATTTCGGTGTGATGGTTTTTTTAGAGATGCTCATAAGAGATTCTATTTCGTCATTGCAGGCTTGACCCGTAATCTCGCGTGAGGAGATATTGGATACAAAATAAAGTTCAGTATGACAGTTTTTTTAGAGATGTTCATAAGAGACTATGCGGTGTATTTTGGAGTTCTTGCTTTTGCAAGAAGTCCAGTATTACAGTAGTGAAGTTTTTTGGAGTGATAGAAAGAAAAAAGCATTATGACCATTGTGTTATTTTTGGAAAAAGGTCATCTTCTTTGAGGGGTTTTCGTAAAAAATCATTGGCACCATTATTGAACACTTCTGTTTTTCGTGTATCGTCTGTAGAGAGTACAATCACAGGAATATGTGCATTAGACATATCAGAGCGAAAAATTTTAAGAAACTCTACGCCGTCTAAAATAGGCATCATGATGTCCAATAGAATGAGTGCAATATCTGGATTTTTTTTGACTTTATCCAATGCGTCAGAGCCATTTTCGGCTTCAATACTTTCTGAAACCAATGGATTTTTTTTCAAAAGCGTTTGAAGTAGCTTTCTATTAATGAAATCGTCATCGACGATCAAAACTTTTATTCCCATTTTATATTACCTTCTATGTGTGTTGATAATTGCTGTAATTTCATCTTTTTTAGAGACTCTTTCAGTCACTATTTTAAGTCTATCAGACATTTGTCGAATTGTATCGGTAGCTAATGACTCATCGGTGATAAGTATGTCATAACCATTTGAAAGTATCAATCTCTCTACGCTCTCTCCAACCCCTAAAATAGTATACGATTCATTGAGATTGTCGAGGAGTTTTGCGATAACTCTACCCTCCAATCCAAGTTTTTTGGCAATCAAAATTTTACGTCTTAATGGCTCAATCTTAATCTCTTCTTTATCGATTTTGGAAGGCGTTGGAGCTATTGATATCACTTCTATTTTTGCTTGAGAAACTTCAGGTGCTTTTGGCTGTGGTGTTGGAGCTGTCGGTGTTACTTCTGGTGTTGTCTGTACGGTTTCATTGACTGCTTTATGTGACAAAAATTTATTGAGGATATAGAGAAGTTCGGAAGTCTCAATAGGTTTAGTGATATATTCATCTATTCCTTCTGCCAAAAATCTCTCTCGATCCCCTTTGAGTGCATTTGCGGTAAGTGCAATAATAGGAACATGCTCTTCTCCTTCATCTTGCTCAAAGTCAAGTATTTCGTGAGTTGCTTCAATGCCGTCCATAACAGGCATTTGAATATCCATAAAAACAATATCATAAGTACCAGAGCGTCGTTTTTCAAATGACTCAAGACCATTATTGGCGATATCAACACGTATTCCATGTTTTTCAAGAATACGCGTGATGAGTTTTTGATTGATAATATTATCTTCTGTGACCAACGCAGAAGCATTAAAAGTACTACTTTGATGTTTTGGCGTAAGTTCTACTATGTCTCTAATATGATCTTTGACATTTGAAACACGATTGAGCAAAGCTTTGACTTTGGTGAGCGTAAATGGTTTATAGGTAACTTGATCTTGTGGTATATTGAGTATCTCAACTTTATCTCTGCTTGTGACATTAGAAAGAACAATAAAATTTGTTTTATTGAGATGTTTGATAGCATCCAAGATGTTTTGTCCTACTTTGTCGATATCAATCCAAAAGCTATTGCAATCTCCTTGATCAAGAAGCTCTTTAAGATCTGCTACTGTTCTAAAGCCTCTTGTGTGTACACCAAAATGCTCAAAATAGTTTTTGGTATAGCTGTCGAGTTTGGTTGGTACGTCATGTTCAAATATTGCAATTGTTGTGTTGTTGAAAGCTTTGGCAAGTGATTGTTCATTGCCGATTACCTCTTCTAATGGCAAAGTGAAAAAGAAGCTAGTGCCATGATCTTTAGTACTTTCAAGCTCTAATTTTCCTCCCAAAAGTTCAACAAATTGTTTTGAAATAGTAAGACCAAGACCTGTGCCACCATATTTACGTGTGACTGAAACGTCTGCTTGAGAGAAGGCATCAAAAATTCTCGCTTGTTGATCCTTTGTCATACCAATGCCGTTGTCTTGTACGTTAAAAAAGATAGCACTTCTATTGTCATTATTGGTGACTTTTCTGATCTCTAGATTGATCTGTCCTCCAAATCCAGTAAATTTGATTGCATTAGAGAGAAGATTGATAAGAACTTCTTTGATTTTGGTTGGGTCTCCTTTGAGTTTTTGAGTAATTGAAGGATCCATGTAGAAGTTGAGGTCTATATTTTTTTCTGCGGCTGCGACTGCATAGTTCTCTGCTGTACTTTGAAATTCAATAAGTGCATCAAAAATGATATTTTCAATCTCCACCTTATTGCTTTCGATTTTGGAGAGGTCAAGAATGTTGTTGATAATACTAAGAAGGTTTTCTGAACTTTTATCGATAATATTAAGAAACTCTTGTTGTTCGCCATCCAAAGGAGTATTTCTCAAAATTTCTGTAAATCCAACAATTCCATTGAGTGGTGTACGAATCTCATGGGACATATTGGCAAGGAAGAGAGATTTTGCTTCATTGGCTTGGAGTGCCATGAGTTTGTCTTGTTTTGCTGTATCAACAAGATTTTCAAGGAAACGGTACGCTTCTTTGGTTCCTTCGTAGGTATCAAGGTCAATATTTTCGATAATTTCAGTATCAGACAAGAGATATTGATCGCTCCCTTTCATCTCTTCGACTGCTTTATTTAAAACATCTTCGAGGCTCTGGATACTCATTGTAATGTCTTTGGTGGTCAAATATCCCAAAAAGGCAAGCGTAAAACTTAACAACAAAATTGCTGCAGCAATCGCAAGAAGGAGAAGTTGTTGTTCAAGGAATGCGTTACTTTTTTCCCATAAAGCATTTGAGATAATGAGTTCTATTTTGGTAAGCAGTGTGATTTTTTGTGTCTGAAGCGTGAACCAATCTACCGCTTCTTCAGCATAGTCACCATTATCAATGTCTGTTTGGATTGCCGAAGAGGTTTCTCCGAGTGCTTTAAGAAGTGCTTTGGTCTCATCGTTGGATAGAATTTGATTGATCTCGTTTTTGAGTTGTGGATCTGATATTTGATCAATATTGAAAAGATTGGCTTTGGTTTTGAATCCGCTCCATAAAGCAATCTCCTCAAACGACATTGACATCTTTTTTTCTACAAAGTATGCAACAAAACCTCGCTCCGTTCCCGCATTTTCTTTGGAGATATAGAGTTGCGAAAGAGAGATGATAAGTGAAGTAATTTGAGTATTTAGTGTGTAGTTGTTGATTGCTAAAAGTGTATTAAGGGTTGGGGTATTGTATTTTTTTGAATATTCATCAAAAAAAATAGTTGTAAAGTCTATATTCTCTTTTTCTATACTCTTTCGTGTTTGAGAAAGAGAAGAGAGATTGTTGCGAAGAAGTATGGCATTATCTACTTTTTCTTCATTTGACAATTGAGAAATATACAGATCATTTGTATCCTCTTCAAGTAATTTAAAAACGGCTTGAATCTCTTTGTCTGTTTTGAGGTATTGACTTTGGAGAGGTTTGGTAAAACTCTCTTTATTTGTCGCAAGATAGAGTGATGTAAGTCCTCGTTCCTTACCGAGCTGTATAAGGAGATTATCTAATTTTGCATTATTCGTCAAAGCGATTTTAAGTGTATTCGCTTTTTCATAATTTAAATAAGATGAGATGAAGAAATAGGTAGAAAGTGCGATAAGAAATGAGATTGGAACAAGTCCAGTCAGCTTCAGTCTATTTCGTATTGTCATAATCGTGTTCCTTTATTTTTTTGAAGTCATATTGATTTGGGTTTCAAATGCGATAAAGTGTC
The DNA here is from genome assembly GCA_020719895.1 of Sulfurovum sp. Classification (GTDB taxonomy): domain Bacteria; phylum Campylobacterota; class Campylobacteria; order Campylobacterales; family Sulfurovaceae; genus Sulfurovum. The sequence continues at coordinate 12,787 of DYPM01000009.1, forward strand.
CCCAATAGTTTTTGATAAGACCCTCGACTTTGTTAAAGTCTTCGCAAAATTGAATCTCATAGAGTGTCTCTGCAAGTGGATTAATGCGGAGATTGCTGGAGGCTCCTTTGAGGAGATGTCCTAATTTTTGAATTCGAGCAAGATCTTTTACATCATAAGCTTCAAGCATTTCAAGTGTATTTTCGTGGGCTTGTTCGATAAAGTCATGAACAAACTCATCAATAAGTTCTACAGGAAGTCCCAATTCATTTGAGGCCTCTTCTAATCTAAAGTCAAAGTGAATTGGTTTGACGTTGTCAAGCATGGAAGTGGATTTTTTGATTGGTGTTTCGACTTTCTCTTCTTGAATCTCAAAAAGTGGCTCAACAGACTCTGTGATAATGGCGGATTTATCTTCTACCAAAAGAGGTTCGTCATCTTCTGTTGTTAGAATCATATCTTCTTGGACAACAGGATGTTGCTCAAAGACTTTAAGCGGTTCTGTTGGCGTGATAGTTTGTTCTTGCATTAGAGATAAAGTCTCTTCTATTGCAATTGGCTCTAACTCTTCTGATAGGCTAATTGTCTCTTGGATTGGAAGAGATGCTTTGGCGATTACTTTATTGATAGTTTGAATCAACGCATCTACTTGCATCTCCAAAGCATCACCTGAAACAACAAAAAGTGCTTCTATTTGATCTATGATAATCGTAAGACCCATGACTTCTGCAAGACTTTCTATTGCTTCGATTGCATCGCGATGTTCTGGATGACGCGTATTATAGAGTTGTGTTTTGGATTGCTCTACTGTCTCTTTGAAATCATGCAAAAATCCCAAATAATCTTCGCGAGATACACCCATCTCGTCGCTTAATGTTTGAATGTCGATAGTGATCTCTTCGTCTTTGTCCTCATCTGATACAGATGATTGTTTTTGAGTGACAATAGTGACTGGCTCATCCATAAGCGTGATAGGAGCTTCATCCTCTTGTGGTTTTGTTTCGACTTGAAGTGTAATAGGTGTATCGCTTATGAGCAGAGACTCTTCTACTTGAATGGAGTGTGTTGTCGGCTCATCCATAAGCGTGATAGGAGCTTCATCCTCTTGTGGTTTTGTTTCGACTTGAAGTGTAATAGGTGTATCGCTTATGAGCAGAGACTCTTCTACTTGAATGGAGTGTGTTGTCGGCTCATCCATAAATGCGATAGAGACTTCATCGTCTTGTGGTGTATTGTCGATAAATAGAGAATCGTCCTCTTTGGTTGTTTCGTCCATAAGCACGATAGACTCTTGTGACTCAAGAGAGAGAGACTCTTTTAGCTCTGTTGTTGATGTGGCAGATTCGATGATAAGATTTTCTTCGTTTTCTATATCCAAACTTTCTGGTTCGTGAACAAAGGTGATCATTTCTTCTATCGACTCTTGTGTAGCAATGGTTTCATCAATAGCAAAGAGTTCTTTATCTGCTTCTGTTACTTGAGCAGGCATCATCATGTGAAGTGTAAGTACTCCCAAAATACTATGAAGTACAGTTGCCTCCAAAGTATACGAATACTCATCAGTAAGCGTAGATATCGTGAGTCTATCGGGTGTTTGGTGATTGAGTGTAATTTTATTAAGCGCCAAATGAGCGTAAAAATCCATAGTGTCTTTTACACCAAGCATCTTCAAAAGATTTGCATCAAATGCGATAATTTGATTTTCTTGATTGGTAATGTAGTACATATTTTAGCTACTCCTTGACCTATGATTTGATTTCTGCTGCTAAAAGATTGGCGTAAATAGGAATAATCTCTTCTATTTCGTTTCTTGAGGCAGGTCTTCTTGCGGCCGTATAGCCTTGGATTTGTCCGTTTTTTTCAATCGGAGTAACGTGAGAATAGACCCAGTAGTATTTCCCGTCTTTTCGAAGATTTTTGACAATTCCTGTCCACTCTTTCCCTGCTTTGATCGTATCCCACAACTCTTTGAATGCGACTTTTGGCATACTATGATGACGAATGATGTTGTGATTTTGTCCTACAAGTTCATCTCGTGTGTAGCCAGCAATCTCACAAAACTTTCGGTTCGCATAGGTGATAATCCCTATAGGGTCAGTGGAACTTACAATGAGTCCATCTTCGAAAGTATACTCTTCATCTAACGGATCAGGTCTATTCATTGATACTCCTTTTGATTTTTACATATAATTTAGATTATTTTCACTGCATAATAAAACGAAAATAAGACGCCATAACTTTATAATAAATAAACTAAAAACGCAATGAATAGATCTCGTTTTCAATTTATTCGAATGTTTTGAGTCGTTTAGCCATTGCATTTCCGACAACTTTCTCAAGATCTTCTATCGAGGCATTGCGTATGGTATCAAAAGTACCAAAGTAGTTGAGAAGTTTTTTGACTGTAGCAGGTCCGATTCCTTTTTGGGAGAGAAGTGATATTTGGGTATCGGCTTGACGTTTTTTGTTTTGGTGATAGGTGATAGCATAACGGTGAGCTTCGTCTCTTTGGCGTTGAAACCATTGGAGTCTTTTGTCGGTTGGTTTGAGCTCAAGAACACCTTTTGAAGTGTAAAGAAGATCTTTAGCAGCACCTTTGGCACGATGTGCTTTGGCATCAAGCTTCTCTTTGGCGATTGCTACGACTGAGAGATTGACTTTTGCTGTTTGGAGCAACTCTAAGGCAAGATTGAGATTTGCTTGTCCGCCATCAAGAATCCATAAATCAGGTGCAGGCTCTTCTTCAAATGATGCAATACGACGCTTAAGCATCTCTTTCATCTGTCCATACTCATCTTTGGCTTCAAGTTGATAACGTCGATAACTTGATTTTTCCCATTTTCCACTCTCTTGTACTACCATTCCTCCTACGGTTGCAGTTCCCATCATATGAGAGTTGTCGAAGGTTTCGATACGATAAGGAAAAAGCTCAAGTTTAAGAAGATGAGCGATTTGTTGCTCCGTGGAGTCATTTTCGGGTTGAATGCGTAGCAACTCGTCGCAGTTTTGGAGTGCCAATGTGACTAATTTATGTTTTGAACCCTTTTGAGGTGTGGAGATTTCTATTTTTTGTCCAAATCTATCAGATAATATTTTTGCAATTTGAATTGAATCTTCAAAAACGTGTGCCGTGATGATTTGTCGAGTGATATGAGGTGCGTCTACTGTATAAAATTCCAGCAGTGCTTGTTTGTAAGCTTCGTTTTCATCGAAGTTGTGAGTGTGTCGAAAGTAGCTATATGAAGATGAAATGATTTTGCCATCACGCATAAAGAGTCTCATCACTACACCACGCTCTATTCCGTTACGAATCGCAAAGAGGTCTGTATTTAGCTCATTTGCCAAATCAATAGTAGAGACAGGAGAGAGTGAAGCGATAGCGCTGATCATATCTCGTATTCGTGCTGCTTCTTCAAAACGCTCTTGTGTGGCGAGTCGCACCATACGATTTTCGAGTTCTTGAGTGAGAATATGACGTTTGAAAATAGCCTCTTTGACACGTGTGATTATCATAGCGTACTCTTGAGGAGAGACTTTTTTTTCGCACGGTGCTAAACATTTTTTGATTTGATAAAAAAGACACGCTTTTCCTCCTTTGAGACATGAAGATTTTTGAACCAATGGAAAAATCTCATAAAGAGCATTGAGTAACTCTCTTCCGCCATTAGGAAAAGGTCCAAAATAGGATACCAAACGGTTTTTGAATGCTCTGCGTGTAATTTCAAAACGAGGAAAAGGAGAGGTTTCGTCGATATAGATATAAGGATAGGTTTTGTCGTCACGAAGCAGAATATTGAATTTTGGTTTAAGTTGTTTGATGAGTGAGTTTTCGAGTATGAGAGCATCTTCTTCGCTATCTACTACGATGTACTCCAATTTTATAGTCTCCTGAAGCATCATTGTGATGCGTCGTGATTGTGTTGGATTTGGTTGAAGTTCGGGAGTAAAACGCCAGTAGCTTTTGACTCTTTTTTTGAGGCTTTTGGCTTTACCAACATAGAGCAGTTTATTTTGAGCATTGAAATATTGATATACGCCTGGAGTGTCGGGAAGATTTTGAATGGTGTGTTTGATAGAACTCATTGGTTTCTTTTGATGGTGTCGCGAATCTTTTCAAAGCGTGTTTTTATTTCACTGTCATCAACACAAAGCAGAAACTCTCCTGTAGCAAGTTCACTATAAAAAGGCACACTTTTTGGAGCTTCTTGTGGAGATGCTGGATAGTATTTGGAGTGAAATATGATGATTTTGTCTGCTTTGAGTGTGTTACATTCTGGAACATATTTTGCAAATTGCACTAATATCTCTTTTAATAGAGTTTGATTATAATTGATTTCCATCTTAAAGCCAGGATGAGTTAGTGCTACATAGAGTGTCTTTTCTTTGATATAAACAAAAGCAATTGCTTTTTGAAACTTCGCACCAAGAAGTTTGATATATTTTTGGTAACATTCGTGGCGTTTTAACACTTTGAAATGAGGTAATGAAGTCAAATGAGAAAGTATTGTTTGAGTATTTTTCATACAATGATTATAACACTCATCTGCTGTGGATTTTTGAGCGGATGTGGATTTAAAAGTGATCCTATTTATGTGTCGCCTCAAGAAGAGAGCAATAGCAGTGTAGTGATTATGAAGGAAAAATATGTCAAAAAAGCACAACTCTTGTAAGTATGATGTGCTTATTATCGGTGCTGGCGTTGCTGGATTGTATGCTGCGATGTTGCTTCCTGCGAGCAAACGCGTTCTTGTGGTATGCAAAGATGTTCCGTGGGAGTGCAATACGTTTTATGCACAAGGAGGAATGTGTACAGCATTGGACGACTCAGATGTCGCACTCCATGTTGCTGATACGATAGCTGCAGGATCTTATCATAATATCAAAGAGGCGGTAGAGATTCTCTCTCGCACTTCACTTCTTACGACACTCGATTTGATTTCTCGTGGTATGCCGTTTGATATGCACGAAGACAATACGCCACTCTACACCAAAGAAGCAGCACACTCTGTAGGGCGGATTATTCATGCTGGAGGCGATGCGACAGGAAGACATCTGCACTATTTTTTGATGCAACAAAACAAACATCATCTCCAACGCAATACGCTTGTTTATGATTTGCTTATCGAAGGTGGTCGTTGCTATGGCGTTAAAGCTACGGTGAATTATCAGCCGATGACAATCTATGCCGATGATGTGATTATCGCTTCGGGCGGTGTTGGTTCGCTCTATGCGTACAACACCAACTCAAGAACGGTAAGTTCTGATATCCATGGAATTTGTGTCGAAAAAGGAATCGCACTTGCTGATATGGAGTTTATGCAGTTTCACCCTACAGTCTATGTCGATACGCCATTTGCACGAAAATTGCTCCTTACTGAAGCACTCAGGGGAGAAGGTGCATTTGTGGTAGGCGAGAAAGGGAATCGTTTTTTGTTTGATTATGATGAGCGAGGAGAGTTGGCGGGACGAGATATTGTCGCACGAGGGATTTTTAACTACAAACGAAAGACAGGAGAGAATGCGTACCTTGATTTTTCGATGTTTGAAGCGGAGTGGTTTGCCAAACGCTTCCCAAATATTACGCAGACTTTTGGTTCGATTGGGTACCTTTTTCCTTATGATCGTATCTCAATCTCGCCTGCTTTTCACTACTCCAATGGTGGTATCAAAACCGACACAAATGGTTGCATCGAAGGGATGGAAGGCTTGTATGCGATTGGGGAAGTGGCACGCACAGGTGTACATGGAGCCAATCGTTTGGCATCCAACTCACTGCTTGAGGGAATTGTATTTGCCAAAAGAGCGGTGGATCATCTCCTCTCCAAAGAGACACATTTGATCAAAACACCTCTCTTTGATAAAGACTACGGTAACATTTTGCACAAAGAGAACGACAAAAAGTACAAACATCAACTCCGAAAAGTGATGTGGGATGATATCGGTATCATCCGCACCACCAAGGGTTTGCATCAAGCAAAAAATTTTATTTATGATCTCAAAAACAAAGAGATAGGACGACTCTTGCAACTTCGACTTAATACCGCTTCGGCGATTGTTGAAGCAGCACTCAATCGCGAACACTCTTTGGGGTCGCACTATATTGAGTCATAAATAACTTGACTTTACGCACTTTTGCAAAAAAAGTGCGTAAAACCTCTATAACTCTCGAAAAACTTTACAGGAGCATCTATGCACGATTTACATTTGACAACCACATGGGTAGGAATAGTTTCATTGATCTTTTTTGTAGTGGGATACTACTTTATTGCGACTGAAGACAAATACCATATCAATAAAGCCAAACCAGCACTTTTTATCGGTACGGGTATTTTTATGCTTATTGGAGTCTATTTTTCTATCAATGGTCTTGATGGAAAATTGCTTGAACATGAAATAGAGCATCTTATCGTTGAGATTGCAGAGATCTATTTTTTCTTATTCGTAGCGATGACCTATATCGAAGCGATGATTAGTCTATCTGTCTTTTCAGCATTGAGATATAGGCTTGTCTCCAAAGGATACACCTATAAACAACTCTTTTGGATTACGGGTCTTTTGGCGTTTTTTATCTCTCCTGTCGCTGACAATCTTACGACAGCATTGATTCTTTCGACAGTGCTTATCACGATTGATAAAGAGAATAAAGAGTTTTTAGTTCCAAGTGCTATCAATATCGTCGTAGCAGCCAATGCGGGCGGTGCATGGTCGCCTTTTGGAGATATCACGACATTGATGGTGTGGATTTCAGGGAAGGGGAGTTTCGTAGAGTTTCTCTATCTTTTCCCTGCTTCGATTATTGGGTGGGGCGTAACGGCGTATCTTCTAAGTAATGTTGTGCCAAACACATTACCACCATTTCATAGTGATGAAAAAAAGATAGAGAGTCTCAAAGGAGGCAAAACTATCATTGCTCTTTTTGCCTTCACGATTATGATGGCAGTGCTTTCACATCAGCTTCTTCATTTGCCTGCGATGTGGGGAATGATATTTGGTTTAGCGGTTTTGAAACTCTATATCTATAAACTCAACAAATACTACACAGCAAGAGGCATTCGCGATGATGATGCGAATGGTGTTCCTGATGAGATAGAGAATGGACAAATTAATGTATTTGCATGGATTGCCAAAATCGAAAATGACACATTGCTTTTCTTTTTTGGTATTTTAGCGGCCGTGGGTGGGCTTCACTTCCTTGGATTTCTGGAGTACTTCACAGCACTTTACGAATCGTTCGGTGCAACAACAGTCAATATCGGCGTAGGGTTTCTCTCGGCATTTGTGGATAATGTGCCTGTAATGTCAGCTGTACTCAAAGCCGATCCAAATATGGGTACGGTTGATGCTACAGCGCAATGGATGCTCGTGACAATGACTGCTGGAATTGGTGGATCACTCATCTCTTTTGGTTCTGCTGCTGGTGTTGGTGTCATGGGAAAACTTCACGGGATTTATACTTTCACTTCTCATATGAAATACGCGTGGACAGTGTTTGTAGGGTATGTAGTATCTATTACGGTTTGGTATCTTCAGTTTGAGGTGATGGGGATTTATTGATTTTTGTTTGATGAGGAAAGGGGGAAGAGATGGAACTTATTACCATTGTGCATAGTAGAAAAACAGCTTATATCCCAATGATTTATCATTTTTTTACTCAAACTACACAGCACTATCTTGTTTATGATCAAGCAGACAGAAATTACGCCATAGAGCTTCAATCTGCAATAGAACAACTCAATAAACACAAAAATTACAACTCAAAAATCCTGCTAATCGAAGTAGATGAAGATTGCAAAAGTGATATGCAAAGAATTACACAACGGTTTACAAAAATATGTGATGAAGTTTATCTCAATGGTGGATGCGGTGATTTGGCAATAGTTATCGTACTATCAAATACCATACTCACACATCATGGTCATGTGATAGCTTACGATATTGAAGACAATAGCTACAACTTGATTAGTCAAAAAGGCTTTACTCATATCAAAACAGAAAACACGATGAGTATTTATGAGTTTTTACTTCTTATGGGAGATACGATTGTTGAAGAGCGTTCTAAGATTGATATTGAATCAAACGAAGAAGCACTCAATATTGTATTTGATGATATGAAGATGATGTTTAAAGTGCGCAATTTGCTTAGAAATAGCGAATACAAAAATCTTTCTAAGAGCTATCCAAAACAGATTAAAGCGTTGCAAAAGCTGGGTGTTGTCGATGAGAATTTTTTTCTCAAAGGGCAAGAGGGGTTTAGTAGTTTTGGGTATCTTTTTGAGCAGTTTGTGTATCTTCGGTTGAAATGTTTTGATTTTGATGATATCAAAGTAGGAGTGAAAATTCGATTTGACCAAAAACAAGCAGAGAGAGAAAAGATTGAGGTCATAAATGAGTTTGATATATTAGTGATCAAAAACAATAAAATAGGTTTTATCGAGTGCAAAATAGGAGATCCAAGCGATCCGTTAAATACTGTCTATAAAAGCGATTCGGTAATGGAGTATTTTGGAGATACAGCACGAAGCCTTATTCTTAATATCGAAAAAGACAAAACACCACAAGAAAAAGAGAGCAAAAAAAACTTTAGCGACCCTCTTGTCTATAGAGCTGAAACTAAAAATGTGACAATTCATAACGCATTTGATTTGGGTAAACATATTTTTCATCAAAAAATAGAAGAGACTTTTGGTGTAAAGTGTCACGAAGCAGATCAAAAAGAGCAACAACAATAAAGGAGATTCTGTGGTAGATAATAAATTGCTTTTAGAACAAAAAAAGCTACAAGAATCTTCTTATCAACTCTTGCAAGAGCGGATTGAAAAAATCATTCAAAACAAAGAAAGCGATGTTTTAAGAATCGCTAAAGTCAGAGGACTTTTGAAATATATCAAATATTTTATGGATAAAATAGATGATTTTTTATCAAAATATCTTTCAGAAATTGTTATCTAAGGGATATCGAAAAAATAGACTCTTCATCACTCAAAAAACAGATACGTAACTATTTTAATAACCATTTTGAGGATACAAAACAAATTTCAAAGCCACTTTGGAGAGAAGAAGTTGAATTTAAAGTGGGGTTAAAACTGCTTGATCTTTCTATGGAAGCAGAGATTATCAAAGAGTACACCAAGCCAAATGATGAAAGAAATTTTAATTATCTTAAACCCAATCCATCGCTTTTAGAAAAAATGAACCCTACAGACAAGCAGATTTTAAATAGCATCTCTATGATGTATAAACCAATGGTGATACCGCCTATAGAGTGGAAAGAGATGTATGGTGGAGGATTTTTGAATGATGATATAGAAGATACAGATCGGTTTGATTTGTCGCTTATCAAAGCTATAAGCAAAAAAGACAAAGAGGCATTGAGTGAGAAAAAAATACCCGAGAGTATTCTGAATGCTATCAATCATATTCAAAAAACACCGTTTGTCATCAATCAAAAAATGATGGATGTTTTATTGAGTTATCATAGCGATATTGTAGATCTCAAAAAAAATAATATCGTTGATTTTTCATACTATCGTATCTTAAAAGAGATGCTTCAAAGCAAGATTTATGAAAAATCTCTCAAAGAGATCGAGGCACACTTCAAAAAAACAAAATATATCAAACTCAAAGATCAAGAACTAACCAATAGCGATAAAAAACGAATCAAAAAAGCAAATAAACAAATCAAAAACACACGAGATATTGAAACTTTCACGTTTGATTCGATGATCTATTATGAGATTGCAAAATACAAACAAGGGTTTGATACGATAGTCGCATTAAGTAAAGAGATGCAATCTTATGAGGCGTTTTATTTTGTGTGGCGTATGGATTTTCGTGGCAGAATCTATCCGCAACAGACACTTCTTCATCCACAGTCAGGTGACTTGCCTAAGTCTCTACTTCTTTTTAAAGAGCAAAAAGCTTTAGACGAAAAGGGCAAAGAGTGGTTTTTGATTCACGGTGCAAACACGTATGGAGAAGTGGATAAGCGTCCCTTCAAAGAGCGTATAGAGTGGACACAAAAACACCATGAAGAGATTTTGACATCTGCAAAAGAGTATCGAAAAGAGAATTTTTGGAAAAAAGCAGGAGATCCTTTTAAGTTTTTGGCGTGGTGTTTTGAGTATGCTCGAATGGATAAAGATCCTCACAATTTCACCACCTCTATCCCTGTGGCTATCGATGGCTCAAACAATGGATTTCAACATATTTCTACTCTCTTGAGAGACAAGAATGGTGCAACAATGGTCAATGTCCTTCCCTCGTATGATGAAAATGATGAGATGCAAATGCATGATTTTTATAATCAAGTAGCAGAAAAGCTCAAAGAGATAATGGAAGAAAAAGCAAATAAGTTTGAAGAACAAAAAGAGATTTTTATCAAAGAAGAGGAGAGGTATTATCAGATCAAAAAGAGAGAGGAGTTTTGTGCAGAGTATCACTTTGATGAGCTTATAACAGCACTTAAAAATTATGACATCAATGCACATCCAAAAGAAGAGTATCTTGTACGAAAAATCATCAATACAATACAATACGAATCTAATTTATCGAAGAAAAAAGAGAAGATAGAAGAAAAAGCAACAACTATTGAGAGGGAAGTCAGAGAAGATATTGGGGATAACGATGATCTTGATGAGATCAAAGAGAGCATTATTGAAAAACTCCAACAACTCAAAAGACGGATTGGAAAAGAAAAAATTATACTTAAAAAGAAAATAGCATATTTGTCAAAAGAGGAAAAAGAGTTTGTTGTTGATTCGTTATATAAGGATTTTTTAGATCAAAATATCATCAATCGTAGTTTTGTCAAAGGTCCTGTGATGACTGAATCTTACGGCTCAAGTACGCAAGGCAAAGCCAAATCATTATTAGAGAAAATGGAATCAAAAGGAACTCTTTCTGAATTTAATGAGGAAGAAAGATTTTTGATCTCTCAAGAAATAGCCAAATTGACAGAAGAGGCTCTTAGGAAAGTCTCTTCATCGCCAGAAAAGTATAAA
>DYPM01000009.1:23865-25169 GCA_020719895.1 Sulfurovum sp.
CAAATTGACAGAAGAGGCTCTTAGGAAAGTCTCTTCATCGCCAGAAAAGTATAAAGAATGGATGAAAAAATATGCCAAAAATATCACTCAAAAAGGACATCCGATAAGATGGGAAACTCCGTTGGGATTGGAGATAAAACAAGTGGAATTCAAAACCAAAAAAATAAGAGTTCCAATAGCAAAAGAGAGGTTCGTGCAATTTCAATTGTACACCAACGAGATAGACAAAAAAAATCATAACAAAGGCTTTTCGCCAAACTTTATACATGCTCTTGATGCGACACATCTTTTTATGACGGTTAATGCACTCAAAGAGAAAAATATCAGTGATATTATCACCGTACACGACTCTTTTGCAACACATGCGAATGATGTCACACTTCTTTCAGATACGCTTCGTGAAGCATTTGTCGCACTACACTCAAAGGAAATATTGAATGATTTGACTCATTATTTCAAAGAAAATTTTGAAATAGATGCAAAAAAAATCCCTTATGTCAAAGACAAAGAGGGATTTGGATTTGAAGAGATTTTGAAATCAGAATATTTTTTTGCGTGAGTCAAAATGTCGTGGTGCGTCTCTTGTATTCGAGATCACTTGGTCATCTCAGACATTCTTTATTTCTTGAGTCGCTGATTGTAAAATTAACGCTTAGCAAGTACAGTGACCAAAGAGTGGCTTTTGAATACTCCTAAAAATTCAGGAAACGATGGAAGAACATACCTGCCGTCATAACGTAACTGTAGTTGATTGAGGTCGCGTTTGAGAAGTATGCGGGCGTTTTCTATCTGTTTGCTATCAAAGGTAGTGTATCCAAAGACACGCTCCAAGAATCGTACAGCTGCATGATAAGTTATATACATAGAGCTTCCTTTTCGTGTTATTGGGATGCTTGATTTCGCACTTTCCCTACCATCTCAGGCTATTGAGAGATTTACGCGTAGAGCCACGAGGGCATAGGCGGTACAAATACCAACTCTGTTGCGTTGTCGTGTTTGAATTTCATTTTTTTCCTTTTTTTGATGTGTGTGTTTTTGGACTCTTCATTTTGAGTATCCGTTGGCCATCTCAGGCAAGTTGGGTTTTTTCTTCTTTAGTGAAGGGTTGGGAAAATAGTTGTTGGGTTGGAGTCAAGAGAGATAGTGTCATAACGAGAAGGTTGATTTTTGTAGTTTGATGTATTGGGGTGTGGGAGAAATGAATGTGATTGGTAATTTTGAAAATGAGGGGAATTTTTGTGGTTTGTTTTTGTTCGTCTCTTTGAAAGTCTCAAAATAACTGCCTCTCAAGGTGAGAGGCAAAT
>DYPM01000010.1 GCA_020719895.1 Sulfurovum sp.
TTGTAGAGTTATAGTGACATTTACGACTATACGACTTCATCTATTGGCTGGCTTAAGTGTGTAGCATTGATTAATTCAGTAAAATACACCGCAAATTTTTAAGAGTTAGGAAGTGCAGATGAGAAGTTTCGGAGTCGTAGTGTTGTTGGTGTTTTTTGCAACTGCTCTGTACGGTGAGGGCAAAGGCAAGTTGCGTATCTCATCTGATCAAGAGGGAGCTTATATTTATATTGATGGTACCAAGCGTGCAATGACGGGTGTCGGATTTACTACAATCCTTCTTGATGAAGGGGAGCATAAAGTAAAAATTATCAAAGAGATTGATAGTTTTTGTCAATATACAACAGAACAAAGTGTATTTGTGGGAGCAGATACTTCAGTCAAACTTTACTACAAACTCAAAAAAGAGAAAGTCGGCAGTTCAGTACAAGACGAAGAGATACTGACAAGATGGATCAAAATGCCCGATGGCACAGTTCAAGATACAAAATGGTCTCTTTCGTGGGAAGATACTGTTAGCGGTGCTAAAAAAACATTGACATGGGAAGAGGCAAAAGGTTACTGCGAGACTATTTTTCTTAATGGACATGATGATTGGAGACTTCCTACTTATCATGAACTACTCTCTATCGTACACTATCAGCACTACAATCCTGCGATTGTGAAAGGATTTAAATACCTTACGCGAGACTCATACTGGAGTTCTGATGTGCTTGCGAGCGACGCTACACTTGTGTGGAGTGTGAACTTTTATGCAGGAAACACTTACTACTACAAACAAGATACCAAACAGTCCGTAAGATGCGTTAGAAAGATAAGCGATACACAAGAGAGCGAGACTCTTGAGGGCGTAGAGAGTCTTGATGACAGTGAAATAATTAAAGAACAAAAGAGGTAAAGCAGATGAGAGTAGCAGTAATTTTGTGTTTGACACTATTTTTAGCGTCGGCTGAACCAATAGTTATAGATGATGAGACGGGTTTGGTATGGCAAGACAATAACAATACCAAAAGTATGACTGCAACATGGGAAAATGCTTTGAGTTTTTGTCGTGAATTGAAACTTGGAAAATATGAAGATTGGAGACTCCCAACAGTCAAAGAGCTACAATCCATCGTAGATATCAATCGCACTGATCCAGCAATAAAACCAATTTTTAGCATGACCTCTTCGTGGGCTTATTGGAGTGCAAACGCAGTTACAGCGTATCCTGAACGAGCGTGGGCGGTTTACTTTTATACAGGACACACAGCATACTATACAAAATCGTACTATTATCATGTGCGTTGCGTAAGAGGGGAGATGAAGTAGTGAATTTTTTAAATAGAGTTCTTGCAGAACTAAAAATAACGCCTAATGAACAAAGTCCATTAGGCTACGCTAACGCTAAGTTGTCTTCAGCAGACGGCTCACGCACTTCGTGCTTAGACTTCTTGTTTTGCAAGAAGTCTAATAAAAACAGATACTTAAGTAGTGTTGTGTGGGTAGTGTTGTTTGTGTTTGCAACTTCACTTTATGGAATGGAACTTGATGATGAGGCTGAGGATACGGAAGATGTTTATATTCTTCTTGATCAGACCAAACAAGCTATTGATAAAAACGATTTTAAAAAAGCCAAAGAGTATATTGATACTGCTCACTGTTTTGGAGTGCAGAGTTCTGTTTTGCAAGGTTTGGAGGAGATGAGTCTAAATAAACAAAATCAACTCAAACAAGCCAAAGAAGAGCAAAAAAAACGTGTATTTATTGCACAAAAAGCAAAACAACAACAACTCCAACAACAACTCAAAAATACAAACACATCAAACGAAAAAAAGTGGGTGATGAAACAGGGGCGTTATATCACAGAGTTAGGACCTAGTTATAAACTCTCTCAAAACTCTATTTGGTCTCGAAGTTATATTACGCTCAATGATGGAACACATATTTTTGCTGACCTCTCTAAACCCGAAGAGTGTTTTAAGCTGATAGTTGGAAGCAGAGAGAATCGTATTGAAGGTATAGCAGAAAATTGTGGTTATAGTTTGAGAGGCGATTGGAGTGTGAAGTCGTGCGGACAAGAGTATAAAATGCAAGCAGATCATGTTGAAGTAGCCGATACGATTGTAAGAAGATGCCAATATCTTGTAGAAGTGCGATAATATAAGGTCATCTCTAAAAACTACATTTTGGATTGCTTCGGCTTTTGCAAAGCCTCGCAATGACTGGATTTATCATGGCAAACGTTGTGAAGCAATCTATGTTTTTAGAGATTCACATAAATCTTTAAAGTGCTTTGGTTATAATCGTTCGCTTTTTAAAGATGCTAAATATAAGGATTGTAAATGAATATTTTTGATGACGATGATGAATTTGTAGGAACTCCTGCATCAAATTTCTTTGAGATTTCAAGAACAGCCAATAGAAATATCGTAGATATGGAGTTGGCAAAAATGTTAAGACGATTGGCAGTCGCAGAGAGAATGCTTGATGAGAGAGGACTTGAAACGGAGTATGAAACGATGATGAAGCAGTGGGTAATTGACAGCGAAATCGATAACAGACTCAACTCTATCTTTATTGAGCTTGTTGGAAATATTGTCACACAGTGCGAATAGGAAAAAGAGTTGTTAGAGGCAGTTGAGAGAAAAATAGTTCAGTTCATCAGTGAGCTTGATGAAAAAGAGATTCTCGCACTCTATCGCCAATTGCCACATGGTAAGCGACTTCGGGCAAAGTTGATTCTCAAAATAGCAGGTAGCAATCTTACAGCAGTCAAAACTGCCGCCGTAGTTGAGATGATTCACATAGCAAGTTTATTACATGATGATGTGATTGATGATGCGTATACAAGACGCAATAAACCATCTCTTAATGCACTCTATGGAAACAAAACAGCGATTATGTTTGGAGATATTCTCTACTCTAAAGGGTTTTATGAACTCAATGCAATCTCTCCTGACGTAGCAAGGGTTATCTCTAATGCAGTAACACAGCTTAGTCTTGGTGAGTTGTCTGATGTCTCTCTCTCTTGCACATTCCAAACCAACAAAGAGGCGTATCTTAAGATGATCTATCAAAAAACAGCTTCTTTGATCGAGGCGAGTGCTGGTGTGGCAGCTATTATTGCAGGCAAACCTAAAGCAGTTTATATGCAATATGGTCGCAATATCGGAATAGCATTTCAGATGATAGATGATATTTTGGATATCACTTCAGATAGTGAGACACTTGGAAAACCAGCACTTCATGATTTTGCAGAAGGTAAAACTACACTTCCCTATATCTATCTTTATGACGCATTAGACATCTCATCTAAAAAGAGACTCAAAACGATGCACGCCAAAATACTCAAACCACAAGAGCAAGCATGGATTATAGAGCAGATGAGACTTCATTGTATTATAGAGAAGTGTTATGGCGAAGCGAAGATGTTGGTAGAAGAAGCGATTGAGTTGATGGTATCAAGAGGCGAAGAGTCTCTTGGCGATATTGCAAAATCGATGATAGAGAGGGATTTTTAGCATTGAACCATTTGATTAATTCTCAAATTTTAAGCAAGCTTAAAATTAGGTCTTCAGCAGACCGCTCTTGTGAAATTTATATTTAATTAGAGGTCTTCATTGTATTATCAAGTGATAAGTTTTTCTCACAAAACTTGCGATCAAGAGATAAGAGAGAAGTTGGCATTTTCTGATGAGAAAGCAAAAAAAGAGATGCTTTTGGAGTTGGTCTCTTATGATTTTATCTACGAGGTGTTTATTGTATCGACATGCAATCGTATTGAGATTGTACTTGCTACACGTGATAACTTTTCAAGTTATCACACTATTTTGGGATTGATGACACAACGCAGTGGTGTTGATTTTCATACCATAAAGAGTACAGCAAAAGTGTACGATGATGATGAGGCGGTCTTGCATCTCTTTTCGGTGATCTCTTCGCTTGACTCTTTGGTGATTGGAGAGTCTCAAATTACAGGACAAGTCAAAGAGGCGTTTCGTTTTTCATGGCAAAACGGTACTGCGGGAGAGCGTTTGGAGAGAGTGCTTGCATATGGCATTAGATGTGCTGCGGAGGTGCGTAATGTCACAAATATCTCCCAAAATCCTATTTCGATTGCATCAGTTGCTGTAGCTCAAGCACACAAACTTTTAGGTGACAATATCCAAGGTATGACAGGTATCGTTATCGGTACAGGCGAAATGGGTGTGTTGGCAGCAAAACATCTTTTGAGAGTAGGGTGCGATGTGGTTTTTATCGGACGAGATCTACACAAAACTCAAAAGGTCGCCAACTCATTAGGTGAAAATGTCAAAGCCGATACGATAGATAAACTTCCCAAATACATCAATCGCTACAAGCTACTCTTCACTGCTACTTCATCACCAAACGTAGTAGTGACACGTGATATGATCGAAAATACTACTATTCCGCGCATTTGGTTTGATATGGCGATTCCAAAAGATATCGAAGAGATGAATTTTGACAAGCTTAGACTCTTTAGAATCGATGATCTCCAAGAGATCTCTTATGCCAATCACTCTCTTAGGGAAGAAAAAGCATTAGAGGCAGGTGTGATTGTAGATCAATACAAAGATGAGTTTTATAGGTGGCTTCGTGTACTTTCTGTTGAGCCTGTTATTAAACAGATGCGTTTGGATGTAGAAGATGCGATCGAGAAAGAGATTTCTCGTGCTATCAAAAAAGGGTTTATTCCTGCAACTTATCAGGAAAATATACGAAAGATGGCGACACAGATGTTTAATCGCTTTTTACACGAACCGACCAAAAACCTCAGAAGATCTTCGACAGAGAAAAAAAATGCCAATTGTGTTGAATCAGTCAAAAAAATGTTCAATATTACACCTCAAGAGAACAGTGACCTCGAACGATACATAGAAGATCACCACGCTAAAGGATATGATATATGAGAATGACAAAGATGCTAGTGCCAACTAGCAAAGAGATACCCAATGAAGCAACACTTCCTAGCCATATCTATTTAATTCGTGGCGGATTTATCCAGTCAGTCGGTGGAAGCGGTCTGTATAACTTTTTGCCACTTGGTAAACGGGTGCTTGATCGTATCGCTAAAGTAGTCAAAGAAGAGCTTGATATGGCAGGATGTCAAGAGGTGAGTTTGAGTTTTGTCACTCCTTCTTCACTATGGGAGGAGAGCGGACGGTTTGAGAAGTATGGCAAAGAGCTGTTGCGATTTAAAGACCGTAAAGAGAATGATTTTGTTTTAGGGCCAACACACGAAGAGATGATGGTGAATCTTGTGAGGCAGAGTGTGAGAAGCTACAAAGAACTTCCTCTTAATCTCTATCAAATCAATCTCAAATTTCGTGATGAGATTCGTCCTCGTTTTGGATTGATGCGTGGACGTGAGTTTGTGATGAAGGACGGCTACAGTTTTCATATCTCTCATGAAGATATGAAGCGTGAATTTGACTTGATGGAAGAGACTTACAAAAAAATCTTCACACGTTTAGGATTAGCATTTCGTGTTGTTGAAGCAGACAGCGGTGCGATTGGTGGAAGTGGAAGTAAAGAGTTTATGGTGTTGGCTCGAAGTGGTGAAGATACTATCGTAGTGTGTGAGTCATGTGAATATGGTGCCAATATCGAAGCAGCAATCTCAAAACCAACAGAGACACAATCCGAACCGCCACAAGCAAAATTTGCAAAGTTTCACACTCCTGATACCAAAACGATTGAAGCGTTGAGTGCCTTTTTTCATGTAGATCCTTTTTATCTTATCAAAACTGTTGCCAAACGTGCATTGTATGATGATGGAGTCAGCAAAATCGTTCTTTTTGCATTGCGTGGAAGCGATACACTTCAAGAGGTCAAAGCGTGTAATGCAGTCAATGCAAATGATCTTATTGATGTGAGCGAAGAGGAACTTGAAGCGATTGGTTTGGTAGCGGGATATATGGGACCTACTGTTGTTGTTGAAGGTGTGAGTGTTGTTTATGACAATGGATTGCGTGATGCTAAGGCGTTGATTTGTGGTGCAAATGAAAAAGATTTCCATTTTGTAGGTATCAGCTTGGTTGGCGTAGAGGCGATATTTAGTGACCTTCGAGCAGTACAAGAGGGAGAGCGTTGCAATTGTTGTGGCGGAAGACTCACTTATACCAAAGGAATTGAAGTAGGGCATATTTTTCAGCTTGGTACACGTTATTCTAAGCCTTTGGGAGCGAACTTTCTTGATGAGAATGGCAAATCAGTGCCAATGGTGATGGGAACATACGGCATTGGTGTGAGTCGATTACTCGCAGCGATTATCGAACAGCATCACGATGAAAATGGATGTGTTTGGAGTAAAGCCTCCGCACCGTTTGAGTTGTATATTTTGATCTCCAACGTCAAAGATGAAGCACAGATTGCATTAGCAGAGTCGCTTTATACAGCAATGCGTGAGATTGGAGTAGAGGTGCTACTTGATGATCGTAAAGATCGTTTTGGTGCGAAGATGAATGATTATGAGCTATTGGGTATTCCATACGCGGTTGTTATTGGCAAAAAACTCTCCGAAGGAGTTGTAGAGTGTATCATGCGCAAAGGACTTATCAAAGAGGATGTAGCCAGTGATGCGATTATTGATTATCTGAAAGTGAGACTTTTATCATGTTGATGCTTGTTTTGATACCTTTTTTGTTGTTGGAGCTTTATCTCTCTTTGGCGGTTGGAGAGGAGATAGGATTTTTTTGGTCTGTAGTTTGGATTATCGTCTCCATCGTAGTTGGTATTCGCCTATTTAAAAACTCTCCTTATGCTATGGTGGGAAATATCCAAGCAGTCAAATCAGGAAAGTTGAGTTTGAGAGAGTTCGAGAATGCAAGCGTTGCTTATTTTACTGGTGCAATTTTATTGATTGTTCCAGGGGTGTTGAGTGATATTGTTGGAATTCTATTTTTTGCTTATACGCTTTATTTGCAATTTGTCGTTAAAATCACCCCCGAAAATCTACACTTTAACCAAACAACCAAAGGAGAAAAAGATGTCATTGATGTCGAAATTATTGATGAGTACACTGATCGCGGGAACCACTCTTAGTAGTGCTGCAACTGATACAACAATTCCAAACGAAAAAGAATTGATAAAATATATCAAAAAAAATATCATCAGAAATCCTCAAGTGACTGTAAATGGAGTCAAAATTATCGAACAACAAACCAACGATGCTTTGGTGGGTTGGAAAATTTTGTTGCTCAATATCGATGTAAATGTAACATTCCAAAACAAAGTTTTAAAAGTGCCTGAAATGGTTTTTGTCAAAGATGGTTTAATTGCACCTGAACTTGTGGATATAAAAAACGGTAATAGTTTTAGAAACGATATCAAACCCTCTATCCCTGCGGAAATGTATGATGATGCACATTTGATTTTGGGAAACAAAGATGCAAAACATAAAATTATGATCTTCTCTGATCCACAATGCCCATTCTGCCAAGAGAGTGTACCTCCAGTTCTCGAAGTAGCCAAAGAGAATCCTGAAAAAATCGCACTTTACTATTATCATCTCCCACTTCTTAATATTCATCCTGTATCAGGTATTTTGACTCGTATTATGCATCTTGCTCAAAAAGAGGGCAAAGGAGAGCTTTATACAAAGTTCTATGCGATGAAGTTAGATGCTCGAGAGACCAATGAAACGAAGATTATTGATGCAGTAGAGAAAGAGACAGGATTTAAAGTAACCAAAAAGCAACTTCACACCAAAGAACTCGAAGATGCTATGAAGGTGGACGAAGATGCTGCAAGCAGAATGATGGTCACAGGAACACCTACTATCTATATCGATGGACGTTGGGACAAAATGCGTGATGGATATAAGAAGCTGATTGACTGATGTCTGAGACGATTGTGATTGCGACGCGTGCCAGTGCTCTTGCACTTTGGCAAGCCTATTATATTCAAGCCAAAATCGAAACACATTTTCCTCAAATTCGTGTAAATCTCAATCCTATCACTTCCAACGGCGACAAAATTTTGGATAAACCTCTTGCGCTTATTGGAGGCAAAGGACATTTCACCAAAGAGCTTGAAGATGCGATGCTTTGTGGTGAAGCTCATTTGGCAGTACATTCTCTCAAAGATGTTCCTACTTATATTCCCGAGAGATTGGAACTTGCAGCGATCACTAAAAGAGAAGATCAAAGTGATGTGTTTCTTTCTCATACTTACAAAACGCTTGAGTCACTTCCCTATGGAGCAGTGATAGGCACTACAAGCCTGCGACGACGAATGCAGTTGCTCAAGCAACGTCCAGATCTTAAAGTCAAAGATCTTCGAGGCAATGTCAATACGCGTCTTCGTAAACTTGCGGAGGGAGAGTATGATGCGATTGTGTTGGCTTTTATTGGACTTCATCGTCTTGATTTGCTCAAAGAGATTCCCTTTGTACAGAAGCTTGATTTTATGATTCCTCCGATGGGACAAGCGGCACTTGGGATTGAGATCTTGAGTGACAATGAGAGACTACAAGAGATTGCACGATTTTTAAATGATGAAGAGAGTTATCTTTGTAGTACTTTAGAGAGAGACTTTATCGCTAAAATCGGAGCAGGGTGTTCAGCTCCTGTAGCAGTCAATGCGACGATAAATAAAGAAACTGTTGAGATTTGTGCGATGCTTGGTTTTCCAAATGGAACCAATATCCTTGAAGCAAAACTTACAGCCAAAAGAGAATCTTCTCATACACTTGGCGTAGAACTTGCTCAAATAATGATAAGCAGAGGTGCTTTGGAGATACTCCAAAAAGCTGAAGCAATCGCCTTCAAAGATGAGATGCCAGAGCGTATTTAGAATGTTGGTGATGCGATAATTTTTTGACCACCAATATAAACTTCGCACACTTTTTTTGTATGTAGTATGGTTTGAAGCGGAATATCTGATAGGGAGATAGGAGCGTTTGGAAGTCGAATCATCACAAAATCTGCCTCTTTCCCCGCTTCAATTTTCCCGATATTAAGACCAAATACATCAGCAGCAGTCGAAGTGACTGATTGAATTAGTGAAGTGGCGAGTGATTGGAGTGGTTGAGTGTCGTGTATCATCAGTGTTGCTCGCATTTCATCAAAAAGACTCAAAGAGTAGTTAGAGCTTAGTCCATCTGTAGCGATACAAAATGGAATCTCAAGCCTTTCAACTCTCTCTATCTCCAATCTACCACATCCCAAAAGTCTATTGGAGCGAGGACAGTGAGCGATAGAGTGACCGTGATGTGAGAGATATTGCAGTTCGTTTTGTGTTGCTTGTACGCAGTGAGTAAAGTGTGTCTGGTGGTTTTCAAAAGCACCTAAAAACTCATTGATTGTAGTCACAGGAAAGGATGTTTTGAAGAATTTTTCAAAAAAAGGTTTGAAGTCACCACTTCCACTCTCTAACCACTCTCGTTCTGCTTGCGACTCCAAAAAATGTGCAGAGAGTAAAAGTCGATGCTCTTTGGCTAATCCAATTGCTTTTTTTAACACAATTGGATGTACAGAGTAGGGAGAGTGAATCGCAATTGCAGGTGTAATCTTTTCGTGTGGTTTACGGTTTTGAGAGGATTTGAGACGCTCCAAAAAATCTCCATAAAGAGTATCAACATACGCAGGATTGGAGCCAATAAGCTCATTAAAAAATACCACACGTTGAGGTGACGTTGCACACACTTCAAGCTCTGCACCAAAACTAGAGATTGCTCCAAAAGTGGTGATTCCTGAAGATAGCATTTCGTTGATTTTGTTTTCCATCAATTGATTGTCGCACTGTCCAAGCAAATCGTTACGTTTTTCAATCACGCAATCAAGCCATTCCATAAAATTTCCATATTGTAATGAAGTAGTGTTGGCAGAGAACTCAAGATGAACATGCGTATTGATAAATCCAGGATAAAGTATCGAAAACTCACCGCCATAATGAAGTGTCGCATCGGGAAATTGCTCCATGATAAGTTTGAGCGAATCGACTGCTATGATAGTCTCATCAAATGCAATAGCGTAGTTTTCTTTGAATCCTTGAGGAGTGTATATATAATCTGCGGTGATAAGTTTCATTGAGACCTCTCTGATTAAGTATAAATTTTACAAGAGCGACCAGTCGCGAGAGCCGTCTGCTGAAGACCTAATTTTGAGCTTTGCTCAAAATTTGAGAATTAATTAAGATGGTTTCATTGATTTCTCTTCGGCTTGATAGCAAGTTTATTTTGCTACAATGATAACCTAAAATAATCAAAGAAGGTAAAAAAGAGATGAAAATTGTCGTTATTCAAGGTCCAAACCTTAATATGTTAGGTCACAGAGAGAGAAATATTTATGGTCCAATGAAAATGGAAGATATCCATACTCAAATGAAATCGTTTGCGACACAAAATAACCTTGAAATAGAGTTTTTTCAAAGCAATCTTGAAGGCGAGATTGTAGATCGTATTCAAGAGTGTATCGGTGAAGCAGATGGAATAATTATCAATCCAGCAGCATACACACACACTTCTATCGCAATTCGCGATGCTATTTCAGCAGTACAACTCCCGACAATGGAAGTACATCTTTCCAATATCTACCAAAGAGAAGAGTTTAGACACAAATCAATGATTGCTCCTGTATGTTCAGGACAAATTACAGGAATGGGACCGTTTGGTTATCATCTCGCAATGGTTGCAATGCATCAGGTTTTTAATGAAATCAGAGCAATGAGAGAGCAACAAGTAGCACAAAAATCACAACAAGCGTAAGCTACAGCTTTTCCCTTCCTCGTTGGGAATGCGGACTCACATATATACTCCCAAACTGTAGTATCATTTTTTTATTTTCAAATAGAGTCTATTTTCAAAAGTTTTGTTTTGCCCACCATTAAATCGGCTGTCATTAGAATGCGTTTGAATACGCTTTCTTGTCTGTATTCGAGGTTGTGCTTTTTGCAAATCTCTTTGACGATCGGTTGCATTTTTTGATATTGACTTAGTGGGAGATTGGGGAAGAGATGGTGTTCTACTTGATAGTTTAGCCATCCATGTCCAAAATCAATCAGATCAGAGCCTGTATTGTAGTTGACGCTTCCCATGATTTGTCTAAGATAAAATTCTCCTGTTGATTTGTGTGGCGTAGCAAATCGATAGATATCTTCTGCTGAATGGTTGGGTACGATGACTAAAAATGAGTGTAGATTGGCTATATATTCAGCCATAATGCTCACAACGAGAGCATTGATCACCCCTTCTATTCCAAAAAATGGATAAAACGCTAAAGGTATCATAATGAATTTGACAATGGCGTAAGGCAAAATATAGTGCCTCCAAAGTTCAAATCCGTTTGGATGCATAGGGTTTAGATGATACTTTTTTGTTTCAGGAAGTGATTTTTTACGTCTCTTTTTGTTTTCTAATATTTTCAATGTGTTGGGTGCATAGTAGGTAAGTTTCCATGTGCCTGCGAACAGATAAACAACCAAATATCTAATCCACATAGGCATATTTGAGCTTGTCAGCCATCGCACATTGTTTTCGACATTATCAGGGTCTTCATCTTCTCCCAAATGATAATGATGCATGATATTATGCTCATATTCCCATGCACTCGGC
The DNA here is from genome assembly GCA_020719895.1 of Sulfurovum sp. Classification (GTDB taxonomy): domain Bacteria; phylum Campylobacterota; class Campylobacteria; order Campylobacterales; family Sulfurovaceae; genus Sulfurovum. The sequence continues at coordinate 11,558 of DYPM01000010.1, forward strand.
TTGATCCAGTCCAACCAATCAATATAGCGTCTATACCCCTTAGCGAAGCCAGCCTTTGTATACCGATATGGTATATTAGGAACTTTATCGTATGCACCATGCAAAATTGGGTGTGCTACATTTGCCCAACGTGAGACATTGCCAATACCCATCAAGATAGCAGCGATGATCATCAGAAGCCAAAAATTTATCCCGTGCCACGACTGTGTTGTCTCAAGATAACTTCCCAATAACAGCACTATAAATCCCAAAGCAGTAGAAGCTCTGCCCCATCTTTCAAGCTTGAGGAGATGGTGAAAATCATCTTGTGATGGCGTACCAATAGTCTCTTTGATTGTTTCTATATCTTTTTGTAGTTCATTTTGATCTACATCTTTGTATCGTGCGTACGTACCCATCGTTCTCTCTTTGAAGTAAACTTTAGTGTTATTGTGATTTTATTCAATTTTAAGGAGAGTTTCTCTTTAAAATTTGTTGACATTATACTAAGAAGCTCTGAAGGCATGGAAAATCAGAAGAGACTTGTTTTTGGTTTGGCAGATGAAGATAGCCACTCTTTCTTTGTTTCATATTTCTCGACGTGGAACGCCATTGAGCGTGCCTCTCACTCTCTCCTTAAAATCCTATCGTTGATAAAGTCAGCGATTGTGTTAGAGACAAAATCTCTTTCCATCTGCTCTTCGTTGGCGATCTCTTGACTCCAATGGTAAAACTCTGTATTTGGGTGTTGTTCTTGATAAGCTACAAAGGTATCGAAGTAGAAATCCACTTTGCCTGCTTTGGATTGTTTGACATGACCAAAAGGGATAAAGCTAAGTTGATTTGTCTCTTTGATGGGAATCTGTTTGCGAAAGTATTGATAGAGTGTCGCATAGATGCCTGTGCGATCGGCTCCTGCTTTGCAGTGCATCCAAATCGGATATTCAATCGACTCAAAAACCTCTTTTGCTTTAGAGATACGCTCTTTTTGGGGAATGCCTCGCGACATAATGCCGACATTGACAAGCTTAAGTCCCAACGCTTCGCACTTCTCTTTTTCAAACAAAAAGTAAGCTCCTGCGGGATTTTCACCTTTGAGATTGATGATGGTTTTGATGCCGTATTTTTTGCTGTAGCGTTCGAGTTGCTCCATTGTCGGTTGTGCTGATCTGTAGGCTTCATCTGAAATAGGATGGAAATTGAGCCTAAGATAGTTGATAAAATTATGCTCTACTATGAGTGCATAAAATCGAGCATAGAGTCTGCCCCAAAATGTATTGAGATTAAAATCACGCTTCATTGTGTTCCTTTGCGTACAGTTTTTTGAAGTGATAACACTCTTCTATCAACTTCTCTTTGTTCCCCTCGCACATCAATTCTCCTTTGTGCATCACGAAGATTCTTTGAGCGATATCGATGGTTTTGAGTCTGTGAGCGATCATAATCGTAATCATCTCTTGCGAAATCGCTTGGATAGTTGCGATAATCTCCGCTTCGCTGTGGTTGTCTAATGCACTTGTTGCTTCATCGAGTATTAGCACTTTGGGTTGTTTGTAGAGTGCGCGTGCGATTGCGATACGTTGTCGTTGTCCGCCACTTAGATTCGTACCGCCTTCGTTGAGCTGGGTGTAAATACCATCAGATAATGTGGTGACATATTCATAGAGATTGGCTTTTTGGAGTGCAAGAATCACTTTGGTTTCATCTACGTCGTGTCCATAGGCGACATTCATAGCAATCGTATCGTTGAAGATATAAACTCTTTGCGTGACAATAGCAATCTGCTCACGAAGTGAGTGGAGTGTGAAATCTTGGATATTTTCACCATTGACTTTGGCAATACCGTTTGTGGTATCAAAAAATCGCAAAATAAGATTGACAATAGAGCTTTTACCGCCACCGCTATTGCCTACAAAAGCGACGATTTCTCCTCGTTTGAGTGAGAAACTAACACTTTTTAGTGCTTGCGTTTCACCATAAAAAAGATCACACGCATCAAAATCTATACGTTCTATTGACTCTAAGGATTTTGTACCCTCTTTGACATTGGGTTTGATATCAAGTATCTCATTAATACGCTCGTGTGCAGCAATCGCATCTTGAAAATTAGAATAAGTCACAGAGACTCTTCGCATTGGGTCAACTGCCAAAAACATCGCTGTCAAAAAAGAGAAAAACGATCCGATAGTCATTCTCCCCTCAATCACCTCTTGTCCACCAAAGATGATCACAACCGAAGCTGAAATAGAAGCGAACAACTCCATAAACGGAATCACCAATTCGCCTACACGAACTGATTTGATCGTGATTTCAAAAAAACTTTGATTGTTTTTTGCAAACTTTTGTGTTTCGTAGTTTTGGGAAGAGTAGGCTTTGATAATCTCGATATTGGAGAAAATTTCATTAAGATTTGTAGTGAGTTTGCCATTTTTTTCTTGAGAGGTTAGAGAGATTTTTTTGAGTTTTTTGGAGATGATTTGTACAGGAAAATAGGCCGCAGGAATCACGATAAGTATCAAAAATGCCAATTTTGGACTCTGATATATCACCACTCCCATCAGTCCTATTGTGGACATTAGTTCACGAAAAAAAGTCGCAAGTTGCATCGATACTGCTCCTTGAATCCGTCCGATATCATTCGTGACACGGCTAAGCAACTCACCACTGTGGTAGCGATAAAAAAATGTCATATCCAAATGGAGCAAGTGAGCGATCATTTTGTCTCTAACTTGTCGTACAATGTCCATTCCGACGTAGTTCATATGATAGGCTTGTAGAAAACTCCCAGCACCCTTAAGTGCAAAAACTACGATAATCACAAGAGGTAAAGCGTAGAGCGTTTCGATATTTTTGGCTACAAAAACCTCATCAAGAAGTGGTTTCATCAAATACGCCACCGCCGCTGTCGTCGTAGCCACCAATACCATACCTATAAATGAAAGAAAAAGTCTTGTTTTGTAGTGCTTAAGATAGGGCATATAATATTTGATAAAAGTGAACAAAAAAGCGTTTCCTTATCTTGAAAAAATTGAGGCGGATTATACCACACCTTTGATATCACTACCAAAATCACTCCAATACGCTTAGATGCACTACAATTTAAGTTGTATTTATGGTAAAAGTCATATTTTTAGAACTATTATATATTGAAGGAATATTATGAAATACGCACCTACACTGCATGGCAACGACATAGAACAAAAACGCAAAGAGATTCAAGATTATTTTCAATACTGCTACAGACGCTATGAATCTCTTTTTGAAATTGTGAGTGATGAATCTGCGTATTACCAAAAAGCAGATCCATTGCGTCATCCGATTATCTTCTATTATGGACATACGGCTGTGTTTTATATCAATAAACTTCTTTTTGCCAAAGTGATAGAGGAGCGTATTGATCCTGATATGGAGTCTCTTTTTGCTGTGGGTGTTGATGAGATGCGTTGGGATGATCTTGATCAAAAACACTACCAGTGGTACACCAAAAAAGAGGTGCATCTCTATCGCGAAAAAGTCTATCTGTTGGTTTTGGAGCTTATCAAAAAACTTCCTTTAGAGTTGCCAATCACAGAGAGTTCTGCGTGGTGGGTGATATTGATGGGAATCGAACATGAAAATATCCACTTAGAAACTTCATCGGTATTGATTCGTCAACTTCCTATAAAAAGTGTCCAAATACATACTCAATGGCAAAGATGTCCAAATAGTGCAGAAGCTCCACAAAATGAACTGATAAAAGTAGATGGAAAAAATATAAAGCTTGGAAAAGATAGAGGAGCGTTGTTTTATGGTTGGGATAATGAGTATGGTGTACATGAGGCAATGATTCCTGATTTTAAAGCGTCAAAATATTTGGTAAGTCATGGTGAGTTTTTGTCTTTTGTACAAGATGATGGATATTTTGATGATGGCTATTGGTGCGAAGAGGGAAAAGCGTGGAAAGCTTTTACAAACGCTTCGCATCCGCGTTTTTGGATACACAATCCTCAAACCAAAAATGGATTTTTGTTTCGTGTACTCAGCGAAGAGATACCACTTCCGATGGATTGGCCAGTAGAGGTGAACTGTTTGGAGGCGGAGGCGTTTTGTCGTTGGCTTAGCAAAAAAAAGAGTATCACACTCACATTGCCTACCGAAGATGAGTATGCTTGCCTTAGAGAAACAAGTGGTGTTCTCTCCTACAAAGAGTGGATTGCAAAAGGTATAAATGTAGCAAATATCAATCTTGAATCATACAGATCTTGCGTACCAGTCAATCACTATCAACATGGTGAGTTTTTTGATGTGATAGGAAATGTATGGCAGTGGACACGTACGCCTATCTATCCGTTTGAAGGTTTTAAGGTGCATCCAATCTATGATGATTTTTCGATTCCCACTTTTGATGGCAAACACAATCTTATTAAAGGAGGTTCTTGGATAAGTTGTGGCAATTTGGCAACCAAAAAAAGCCGTTATGCTTTTCGCAGACACTTTTATCAATATGCAGGATTTCGTTATATAGAGAGCCACTATCAAGAAAAAATTATTACCAACAGTTACACTACTGACACTACAGTCGCTCAATATTGTCACTTTGGATGGGGTGAAAATCGTTTCGGAGTCGAAAACTATCCCGCAAAATGTGCTTCAATCGTACTTGAGTATATGAAAAACAAAAAAAGAGGCAGAGCGTTGGATGTTGGATGTGCAATTGGTCGAAGTAGTTTTGAGCTCGCACGAGGTTTTGATGAGGTGATTGGTTTGGATTTTTCGACACGTTTTATCCAAGAAGCAGAACGACTCAAAAATAATGAAATATTGCGTTATGCGATACCAACCGAAGGTGAGTTGGAGGCGTATTATGAAGTGCAACTTCGTGATTTTGGACTTATGGATGTAGCACACAAAGTCACCTTTTGGCAAGCTGATGCATGCAATCTCAAACCACTCTTTAGCGGATTTGATCTGATTTTTGCGGGTAATCTTATCGATAGACTTTATGATCCTCTGAAGTTTCTTGAGTCACTTAGCCAAAGACTCGATGATAATGGTATGTTGATTTTGACTTCACCTTGCACTTGGCAAGAGGAATCAACGCCAAAAGAGAAGTGGATTGGTGGCTACAGGCGTGATGGTGAAACCGTCTCTACACTTCAAGGACTTGAGCATATTTTAGAGCAATCGTTTCGACTCATCGACACACAAGAGATTCCTTTTGTGATTCAAGAAACAGCACGCAAACACCAACACACCGTTGCCCAAATGAGCGTATGGGAGAAAAAAGATGTTTGAAACTATCAACAGAGAAGAGACATATAGTGTCAAATATGAAGAGAGGATAAAAAAATTTGGCACTGATGATCTGTTGCCAATGTGGGTTGCTGATATGGATCTTGCATCACCACAATGCGTACAAGAGGCACTCCAAAAACGTGCGACTCATCCTATCTGTGGATACACTATCTATCCGTCACACTACTATCAAGCGATTATCGATTGGTATCATTTGCAATACAACACAACAATTCAAAAAGAGTGGATTGTACCAGCAAGTGGTGTCGTGCCGTCTCTTTATTTGGCAGTTTCTCTTTTTAGTAGTGAGCAAGATGGCGTGATAATCCAATCTCCCATCTATCCGCCTTTTTTTACAGCTATCAAACATCAAAAACGAAAAATACTTGACAATACGCTTCTCTATCACGATGGTCGCTACACTATAGATATGGAGGATTTTGCTACCAAAGCCAAAGATGCAAAACTCTTTTTACTCTGCTCGCCACACAATCCCACGGGAAGATCTTGGAGTGATGAAGAGTTGAAGGCGATGATTTTGGTGTGTATGGAAAACGATATTGTTATTGTTTCTGATGAGATACATGCTGATATTGTTTATCAAGTGACACATCATATCGCGATATCTTTATGCCAAAAAAATGCACAAATCATCATTCTCAATGCACCTTCCAAAAGCTTCAATATCGCAGGACTCAACACCTCTTATGCCATTATTCCCAATGACACATTGCGACAAAAATTCACAATAGGTCAAATGCGACTCGGACAAAACCACGGCAATCCTTTTGGCATCGAAGCTCTCATAGCTGCCTACCAAAACGGTTCACAGTGGCTTGCATCACTCAAAATCCATCTCAAAGAAAACATCGATTACATCCAGACATTTCTCCAAACGCACCAACTTCCCATCAAAGCCGTCAAAAGCGAAGCGACCTATCTTTTGTGGCTTGATTGTAGCCAAATGAAATTGTCTCAAGAAGCATTAGTGATATTTTGGACGCACAAAGCCAAACTCGGACTAAACGATGGCATCAGTTTTGGTAAAGCAGGCGAGGGATTTATGCGACTCAATATCGCCACTTCAAAAGCCGTGATAAAAGAAGCAATGCAACGACTTTTGAGAGCGTGTCGATTGATATAGTACACTTCCAAAAGAGATTTTTGTAGAAGCTATCGCAGAGTAAGCAAACTAACTTCTTCTATAGGGTTTTGCCCTATAGATTTTTTTGACCTTAATCAAAAATCAAACATCACTCCACCAAAAACAAGATCACTATCACTCTCTTTGGCTGTAAAATGCTCATATTCTGCGATTATTTTATAAGAACTATTTAAAGCATACTCAATACCAAGACCAATATTGATACCATCTTCTTCTGCTTTTTGGTGGTGTGCATCAACTTTTTCATTTTCATGCTCATATCCAAATTTGCCAAAAATACCAACATCTTCCGTCACTTCTTTAGTATAAATAAGATCTAATGACTGTCCATAAAATATTCGGCCTATAGTCATATCACTCTCTTCTAATTTGGTCTCTCCGTAAGTAAAATCATACTCTACAGCAAACCCTTCAGCAAATCTATATCCCAAATCAAATCCTCCGCCATGTCCAGAATGCGAGGTTTCATGATCTGCTTCTTGTCTTAGGACACTTAGACCTTTGATGATGAGATAAAAATCAGACTCTTTTTTTGATTCATCGATAGAGATTTTTTGGCTATCAAAATCAGAAGCGGTCTGTGTGTTGGCACAAAGCGGAAGAGTGAATATCAAAGAGGATAGAAATGTCAAAGTTTTTTTCATAGCAGACCTTACGATTTATTTTTTATAACTAATCATAGTAAAAAAATATAAATTAAACCATTTGAATAATTCTTAAGCAGACGGTTCTCGCGACTGGTCGCTCTTATAAAATTTATATTCAGAGGTCTCAATTTTTTAGTGTAGATTTTTATAATCCTTTCATAACTACGTCATAAATAATTTCGACTTCACTCTCTTCCATATAAAGTGTTTTTTGGAGTTCAAAAAAACGTTCAAATTTTATTTTGTAGAGCGTAGGACTATAGACGCACTCAGGATGCACCTGTTTGAGACCACGTATCAAAGAGATAGAGTCGTTGGTTGGTTGATTGCATATATAGCAACGTGACTGATTATAAACTCTTCCTTCAAATTCCAATAGAGAAATATAGGCTTCGCACACTAATCGTTTTGGATTTTGCTTGTGCCACTTTTTGGCATACTCCAAAAGCAATTCAAAATAAAACGGCTCAAGTGCTTGTGCATCTTGAAGATGGGGTTTGAAAAGACGAATAAAGTTATGCCATATCAACACACGATTGTGATCAAAAAGCCATGGAAAACCCATATGAGAGAGAGAACGAAGTCGTGGAAGATATCTTCGGTCGGTATCGTCAATCTCAAAATCAATCAAATGACCCAACTTCAAAATCGAATGTCTTGCTCCATAAAAGCGATAATAGCTTCCAATCTCCTCTTTGCTCAATACAAGAGCAATCGTGTCCTCTTCGCTTGCTTTTTGCAGATGCAGTACAAATCCTTTGATGGTGTTTGTCTTTAGTCGTTGATTTTATCGGAAAATTTTGCTTTGAGTTTTTCTATTTTAGGAGGAATAACTGCCATACAATAGCCTTGCATTGGATTGTTGCGATAGTAGTCTTGGTGGTAAGATTCTGCTTTGTAGTAGTTTTGAAGCGGTTCGACAATCGTGACAATAGGATCAGACCAGTGAGATTGTGCTGTCTCTTTGGCGACAAACGCTACATTTTTAGTTGCTTCGTCGGTATAAAAAATCGCCGAACGGTATTGAGTGCCTCGATCTGCACCTTGAGAGTTGAGTGTCGTTGGGTTATGTGTAGCAAAAAAAACATCAAGAAGCACATCGATACTGATAATACTCTCATCATAAGTGATTTTCACCACTTCAGCATAGCCTGTATCGCCCGAACAAACAGCACGATAGTTTGGGTTTGGCAACTCTCCGTTGGCATAACCACTCTCTACATCACTTACGCCTCTTAATTTTTCAAATACCGCTTCTGTACACCAAAAACAGCCACCTGCGACGATAAGTTCTTTTTTTGACATTTTAAATCCTTCGTTTTTTTGATTGCGTTAAGTTTGCTATAATATCTACTCAATGTTAAAAACTGACCTTACGCACTTTTTTACAAAAGTGTGTAAAACCTCTATAAATCTCGAAAAACTCGTTTTTCGTAGCTTTAGGGTTGCAGGGACAAAGTTGTCCCTGCCATTCAAACGGACTTGTTCGTTTGAGTGTGTAGCATCAGTTAAAAAACCAATCTTTTCAAAAAGGTACAAAATATGAATATTAATGTTGTATGTCCGCACTGTTTTACAGTCAATCGAATCCCAAAAAAAGAGAGTTACACCAAAGCAAATTGTGGTGCGTGCAAACATTCACTACTTGAAAGTAAGCCTGTTGAGGTGGACGCATCAAAGTTTGATGTAATGATTGTCAATTCAGAGATTCCTGTGGTGGTTGATTTTTGGGCTTCGTGGTGTGGACCGTGTCGGCAAATGGCTCCAGCGTTTGAAGAGGTGGCAAAATCTATGCCATTGCAAGCACAGTTTGTCAAAGTCAATACCGAAACCAACCAACATCTTGCTTCTCAATATAGAATACAAAGTATTCCTACGCTTATTGTTTTTAAGGGTGGTAAAGAGATAGAGCGATTAAGCGGAGCGTTGAGTGCTGGGAGATTGCAAAGCTGGGCGAAGCAGTTTGTGTAGTTTGAAATTGTCAATAATGGTTTGTGTTTTACTATGAAAAAGATATTACTGTTGGAAGATGACTCAATGCTCAATGAGACTATTACGGAGTTTTTGAGTGATGAAGGATACGATGTAGTGTCGCTTTATGATGGTATTGAAGCACAAAATAAACTCTATGAGAGTCGTTACGATCTACTGTTGTTGGATGTTAATACACCTGGAATTGATGGATTTAAGTTACTTCAAGAGAGCAGAGAGGGAGGAGTGGAAACGCCAGCTATTTATATCACGTCGATGAATTCTGTCGAACATCTTGAGCGAGGATTTGAGTGTGGATGCGATGACTATCTGCGTAAACCATTCGCCTTTAGAGAGCTTAAAATAAGAATAGAGACACTGCTCAAACGAGATTTTTATCACAAAAATAGAGAACAAATCATCATTAGTGAGATGATCTCTTATGATATAGAAAATCACGAGCTGATTATCGAAGGCAAACCGATAGCTTTAGGACAGAAAGAGTCCACACTGCTTAAGCTTTTTATGAAACATCCTAATGAAGTGATTGCTCATGAGCGTATTTTTGAGTACTTATGGAATTACGACGAAGAGCCAAGTGATGTAGCGCTACGCACTTACATCAAAAATATTCGCAAATTGATAGGAAAAGAAAAAATTGTCAGTCTCAAAAAGCAGGGCTACAAATTCGTTGCTCAGAAGTGAACGTAAATCACTCATTCGATTTTTGCAACTTTATGTAGGTTTGGTTATTTTATTGCTTATCGCTTTGGCGGTGATTTATTATGAAGCTGGCAAACGTTTTATGCTCTCCGAACAGCGTGCAGATTTAAACCAATACGCGTACATTCAGACTAAAAGACTCAAAGCGCTTCATCACTATTTTGATGAGCGAGTTACTTATCCTCGAGATTCACGTTTTCGTTCGGCAATTTTTGACAATGAATATCACGAAATTTTTTCGTTGCTAAAGCAGCCTAAAATAAACTTTAAACAAGAGATTTATCTCAAAGATAGAAAAATACATTTTGTTGAGACGCTTGATGAATTTTATTTGGGGACGCGTTATTTGGTATTAGAAGTTGATGATGATGGTGTGTGGAGTAAGCTATTGTGGAGAAATATTTTGGCTTATGGAGGCGTGATATGGTTGTTTTTTATGGGACTTGGGATTTTTTTAGCAAATCGATTTGTCAAGCCGATGCGAGATTCTATTATGTTACTTGATCGGTTTATTAAAGATACGACTCACGAACTCAATACGCCACTTGCTGCTATTTTGGCAAATATAGAAATAATGGATCTCTCAACCATGCAAGAGAAAAACCGAAGAAAGCTTGAGCGTATTAATGCAGCAGCGATTACAGTATCGTTGCTTTATAAAGATTTGACCTATCTTACACTCGAACAAGAACATAAAAATAAAGATGAGTGGATTGATATTGTGACGCTTTTAGAGGAAAGAATGGACTATTTTCGTGTACTTTCTCTCTCTAGGGAATTATCATGCCAGACCGATTTAGAGCGTGCAGTTATCTATATGGATCAGCGTAAATTGATACGCGTAGTGGACAATCTTCTCTCTAATGCCATCAAATACAACAAACGAAATGGCACAGTAGGAATCATATTGCGTCAAGGTTCACTTACGATATGGGACACAGGAATTGGAATCAAAGAGGAACAAAAAGAGATGATGTTTGATCGTTATATGCGATTTGAAGAGAGCGAGGGAGGATTTGGCGTAGGATTGAGTATCGTAAAAAATATTACAGACGAGTACAGAATTAAAATAGAAGTAGTATCCAAACTCAAAGAAGGCACAAGGATCACACTATTATGGTAAAAATAATCATCGCTGTTTTTACATTGACTTTTTTTGTTTGGTCGGATAATGCGTATGAGCGACACTGCGTGAGTTGTCATCGAGAGCTTCCCACTTCACTGCAACGGATGTTTATGTACTATTTGGAAATTTATAGCGGAGAAAAGAGTGTAAAGGTAGCATTAAAGCGATATATGCGTAATCCATTTAGAGATGTTTCAGTGATGCCTGAACTTTTTTTGGACACTTATGGCATAAAACAACCTTTGAAATTAGACGAGAGAGAGCTTGAGGAGGCGATAGAGATTTATTGGGAAACATATCAAGTACATGGAAGACTGAAGTAATTTTTATGCAAGTATTAAAAAAAGTTTGATATGTTATCATATATCATAATTGATTTTGAAGGATAAAATGTGAAAAAAGTTTGGATAGTATTTTTGATGGTATCTATGATGGTTTCTTCAATTGTGACAGTAGCAACTGCAGATGCAGTAATGGGACAGAAAATTTTCAAAAAAAAATTAAGAAAAAAGTGTGGATTTTCAGGTGTAAAGTTTGCCAAAATGCACACACAATTGGAGTGGGAAACACTTTGGGATGAAGATGAGTTCCAAAAAGAGACAAAAATTATTTGTCCAAGATTGGATTTAAAGACTATCGAAGCGGAGTCGTGGGAGCATCTTTATGATTTTATGTATAAAAATGCTAAAGATGGAACTATCCCTAAATGTTGATTTTTATTGACTTTTTTATGTCACAATATATTCACGATTCTTTATTATTATCTTGCGATAAAAATCAAAATACAAAGGAAAATTAATGAAAACTTTATTAAGAGTTGCTCTTGTGACTTTAATGGGTGTGGCTGTGGTTAGCACTACTGCGATGGCAGATGCTGAAAAAGGCAAAAAAATTTATGTGAAAAAAATGAAATCAAAGTGTGGTTTTTCTGGTGCAAAGTTTGCACAAAAACACACTCAAGATGAGTGGGAAGCAATCAATGGTGCAGGTAAATTTGCAGAAGAAGCAAAAAAAATATGTCCAGGCTTGGAATTGAATCCGAAATTTGTTCCTGATATTTATGATTTTGCTTATGAGTATGCTTCAGACTCGGGCAATGTACCAAGTTGTTAAGATTTTTTAAACATTAATCGTTATAATAAAAACTCAAAATTATCAAAAGGACTCGAAATGAAAAAGTTTTTAATCACAATGGCTGTTGCTGGTGTAACTTCGTTGATGGCTGATGGAGCAACTGTATTTGGAAAATGTGTTGCATGTCATGGAGCAAAAGCAGAGAAGTCAGCATTGAACAAATCTGCAATTGTCCAAGGTCAAGATGCTGCTAAAATCATTGAATCACTCAATGGATACAAAGCTGGTACGCTCAACAAAAATGGTATGGGTGCGTTAATGAAAGGTCAAGTTGCTGCATTGAGCAACGATGATATCAAAGCTGTAGCAGAATATATTGCAACATTGAAATAATCTTACTTTCTCAAAAGCCTTTGAGCTTTTGAGTTCTCTCCTCTTTTTCTCCCTTTATTTTTTATCCAAACCTAATTCTTCCCTAAAGCTTATTCTTTAATGCAAGCCTCTCCATAAAAAGTGCTTGACATTGGTTTTTGTGTTTCTTTTTTGATTTATGTGAGTGCTTTAAAGATCACTTCTCCATGTTTATTTTCTGATTTTGCATTTATATACTCTTCGAGTAGTCTAAAAATAATTTCTTTTGATGGATATTTGGTAGTTTTAAACTCCAATACAGCACAATAAACTGATAGTCCTTTATCAAAGACTGCATTTTTGACAATACGATTGGCAAAGATAAAACCACCATGCACTTCTGTACCTTGACAAATCACTGCATAGAGATTACGTGTACGATCTACAGGAAAAAGTATATCGGTGTCTCGTTTTTCTTGATTGACAATCGTCTGAATATCAACCTTCTCGCCAGATATCAATACAAGCACCAATGAATCAATACGTTCATTTTCGAGAAGAAAATACATTACATCAAGTGTATTTTGTAGCATCTCAATCATCGAAACCGCAAGTTTTACTTCTGTCTCATTAAAGCATGTATTGTTGTCTTTGCATGATTTTCTTTTTCGTTGTGTATTTGCAGGGATTTCCATTTTTTTTGTCCTTATTTTTAAAAAATTGAAATTTAGTATAACAAAAATTTTATCAAACTCTGTTACGACTTTTTAATGATTTTTTATTAGAGTTCTTGCAGAACTCCAATTATAAGGATAAGCAAATGGCAAGAAAAGGAAATTCAATCATCAGAGGTTTAGAGATTAGTGAAATTGTCGCAGTACCCAATAAAGCTTATGCAGATGAGTGGTTGGCGTATTATCAACATTTTATTGAAACAAAAGTGCTCAAAGGGATTATGAAAGATGCTGCAATTACAGAGCTAACACAACACGCAACAGATGAGTCAAGACATGCGACTATGATATCAGATCGTATTGTTCAGCTGGACAGTACACCTTTGCTTCATCCTCAAGAGTGGTTTGCACAGTCTCATTGTGGATATGATGCTCCCGATTCGTTTGATGTAGTAGCGATA
>DYPM01000124.1 GCA_020719895.1 Sulfurovum sp.
CTTGACACGCAATCTCGTATTTGGGACATACGAGATACCGAATCAAGTTCGGTATGACGGTTTTTAGAGGTTCCCTTATTTAAAAATAGCACTTTACAAAAGTACAACGCCACGCTCTCCAGCTTCAAGATGCCCTATGATATAACCATCAGTGTTTGACAATACACTCTCAACATCTTCGGGTGAAACACACCATATCATTCCTACGCCCATATTGAAAGCACGGAACATCTCTGCCTCTTCGACGTGTTTGGCAATCAATTCAAAAATAGGTAATACGCGAATTGATTTTTTGTGTACAACTGCTCTAATCCCTTCTGGTAATACACGTGGTAGATTCTCTACGATACCGCCACCTGTGATGTGTGCTAATGCTTTGATATAAGGTTTGTTGGTTTTGTACTCTTTGACATAGATACGTGTTGGTTCAAGAAGTGTCTCAACTAACGCTTTTCCTTCAAACTCTGTTTCGAGTTTCATTTCGAGTTTTTCAAAAAGAAGTTTTCTGACCAATGAGTAACCATTGGAGTGAATTCCAGAACTTGGCATTGCAATCAACACTTGGTCTGCTTTGACATTAGCAACAGTATTCATCTCTGAACGCTCCGCAATTCCTACTGCAAATCCAGCAAGATCAAAATCTCCATCACTGTACATTCCTGGCATCTCTGCTGTCTCACCGCCGATCAATGCACACTCTGCACGCCTACACCCTTCAGCAATTCCTGCAACCACTTTTTGGGCATTTTGCGGAAGGAGTTTGCCTGTCGCATAATAGTCCAAAAAGAACATTGGGATTCCGTGATTACAAATAAGATCATTGACACACATCGCTACAAGATCAATTCCTACACTCTCCAAACGTCCGCTCTCGATCGCAATTTTTAGTTTTGTACCTACACCATCAGTTGCAGAAAGTAACACTGGCTCTTTATATCCTGTAGGTAACGCATACGCTCCTGCAAACGAACCAATACCACCAATTACATTATTGTCAAATGTGGATTTCACATCTGCCTTGATCGCCTCTACAAATGCATTTCCAGCATCAATATCAACGCCTGCCTCTTTATAAGAAATTTGTGCCACTATCGACGCTCCTCGTTACATGAAGGAAAAAGTTTTTTGAGTGCGATAAGTCCAGGACACCATCCTGTCAATCCTGCGATAAACAACATTATCATGGTTGCAAACTGCAACAAAAATGCCAACTGCAACATTCCTGCCACTCCAGCAACTCCCATCGCTACCAATCCCATCACTATTCCCAAAATAATCGCTTGAATAATCCGCTGTAACTTCTCAGCACACATAACGCTTCCTTCGATTTTGATTTTAGTCTAGATTCTAACACGTTTTGTATTAGAGTTCTTGCAAAACAAGGAGTCTAAGCACGAAGTGCATGAGTACTCACACTGAAGACAACTTAGCGTTAGTGTAGCCTAATGGACTTTGTTCATTAGGCGTTATTTTGAGTTCTGCAACAACTTTATTAGAGTTCTTGCAGAACTCACAACTGCCACTCTATCTCACGTTTACCGTGCATTTTTAGATATTCATTGGTACGTGAAAAAGGTTTACTTCCAAAAAATCCTCGATACGCAGAAAGAGGCGAAGGGTGAGGAGACTCAATCACAAGATGTTTTGTTTTGTCGATAATCGCTCCTTTTTTTTGAGCATAACTTCCCCATAAGATAAATACCAAATGTTCGCATTGTTCATTGAGCAATGCGAACATTTTATCAGTAAATATCTCCCATCCTTTTCCTTGATGACTATTGGAGTTTCCTGCCTCTACTGTCAAAACAGCATTGAGCAGTAGCACTCCTTGTGTTGCCCACGACTCGAGATTTCCTGTGTAGCGATTGTCGATATTAAGGTCTTCTATGAGTTCTTGATTAATATTTTGTAGTGATTTCGGAAGTGGTTTTACATCAGGAAGTACTGAAAAGCATAGTCCGTGTGCGTGTCCTATCGTAGGATAAGGATCTTGACCTAAAATCACCACTTTGACCTTATCCATAGGTGTGACATTGAGTGCATGAAACCAAAGCGAGGCTTCTGGCAAAATTTGTTTGCCTGCTTTTTTTTCGGAGATCAAAAAAGCACGAAGGGTTTGCATATACGTTTTATCAAACTCATCTTCGAGAAACTTTAGCCATGAAGGCTCTAATATGATTTTTTGTTTTTTGGACATTTTTGGGAATTTCTTTGTATTGGGGTATACGAATCATTGAGAATACAATGGAGCTTGTCCATTGTATATTATTTTTAGCTACGAAATAACGCTAATGCATTACTCCACATCTGCGTCGATCACATCATCGTCTGCTTTTTTTGCACCGCCTGATCCTGCACCACCTTGCTCTTTGGCATAGAGTGCTTCTGCGAGTTTGTGGCTTTTTTCGGTCAATGTCTTGACTTTTGCTTCGATCTGCTCTTTAGTCGCACTGTCGTCTTTGAGTGTGCTTTCAAGATCGCTAATCGCCGATTCGATCGCTGCTTTTTCGCTTGCGTCGAAGTTTTCTCCAAGGTCACTAAGCGATTTTCGTGTCTGATGTACTAATGCATCAGCTTGATTTCTTACCTCTACTACGGCTTTGCGTTTTTCGTCTTCTGCTTTGTGAAGCTCTGCATCTTTGACCATTTTTTCGATCTCTTCGTCACTAAGTCCTGATGAACCAGAGATTTTAATGTCTTGTGTTTTGCCTGTACCTTTGTCTTTTGCGGTGACTGTCAAAATACCGTTGGCATCGATATCAAATGTCACTTCAATTTGTGGTACACCACGTGGTGCTGCTGGAATACCGCTAAGCTCAAACATACCAAGCGATTTGTTGTCTCTTGCAAACTCTCTTTCACCTTGCAGAACGTGAATGCTCACCGCTGGCTGATTGTCATCTGCTGTAGAGAACACTTGTGATTTTTTTGCAGGGATTGTTGTCCCCTTTTCGATCACTTTGGTTGTCACGCCACCAAGCGTTTCGATACCAAGACTGAGTGGTGTCACATCAAGAAGCAATACATCTTTGACATCACCTGCAAGTACACCACCTTGAATTGCTGCACCAATCGCAACCACTTCATCAGGGTTTACTGATTTGTTGAGTTCTTTGCCAAAAAACTTTTTGATCTCTTCTTGTACGAGTGGTACTCTTGTAGAGCCTCCAACCATAACTATTTCATTAATTTCTGTTTTACCAAGTCCTGCATCTTTGAGAACGCTTGCTACTGTTTTAACAGTACCGCTTACTAAATCTCCAACGAGAGACTCAAACTTCGCTCTTGTGATCTTCATCACAAGGTGTTTTGGTCCTGTCGCATCGGCTGTGATAAACGGAAGGTTGATCTCTGTTTCAGTCGATGATGAGAGTTCTTTTTTAGCGGTCTCTGCTGCATCTTTGATTCTTTGGAGTGCCATCACATCTTTTTTGATATCGATACCGCTGTCGTTTTTGAATTCGCCTGCTACATAATCGATGATTTTATTGTCAAAGTCATCTCCACCAAGGAACGCATCGCCACCTGTTGATAACACTTCGACTACGCCATCACCTGTCTCAAGTGCTGTAACGTCAAACGTTCCACCACCAAGGTCATACACCATAATCTGCTCTGCGTGTTTTTTGTCAAGTCCATATGCCAATGCTGCAGCTGTTGGTTCGTTGATGATACGAAGAACATTGAGTCCTGCGATTGCACCTGCCTCTTTGGTCGCTTTTCGTTGTGCGTCATTGAAATACGCTGGTACTGTGATAACTGCGTCTGTTATCGTCTCACCAAGATACGCTTCTGCGTCTTCTTTGAGCTTGATCAATACTTTTGCAGAAATCTCTTGTGGTGTATAGATTTTGCCTGCGACTTCAATCGCACACGCACCATTTCTATCAATGACATGGTAAGGAAGTTTGCTTTGTGCCTCTTTGGCTTTCTCTTCATTCATCATCAAACCCATAATTCTTTTGATAGAGTAGATGGTCTTTTGCGGATTGGTCACCGCTTGTCTTTTAGCTGAATCTCCTACGAGTACTTCGCCTTTGTCTGTAAATGCAACGATAGACGGCGTGGTGTTTTTGCCCTCTTTGTTGGCAATGATTTTTGCTTCACCTTTGTCATAAATCGCCATTGCAGAGTTTGTTGTTCCTAAATCTATTCCTAATACTTTTGCCATTTTGTTTCCTTTGTTTTTAATGCTAATTTCAAAAGGAACAAGTTCCTTTTGACGCGTATGTCCTCAGCGGACGGCTCTTTAATGCTAATTTCAAAAGGAACAAGTT
>DYPM01000011.1:0-17715 GCA_020719895.1 Sulfurovum sp.
AGCTAAAAATCTCATTGGCGTATTGGATGATGAGACGATTGCTCTAAAGACAGGATTAAGTTTGGTTCAAATTGAGGGACTCAAAAGGGAGTAAAAACATCTTGTTTTTTGTTGGGGGATTATACGTTTTGATTTTGTGATCTGTGGCTCAAAAATCTCATAGCTTGCAGAGAACTTCTCGATACACTCCTCGTAAATTATAGTCTCCCTCTACTACACATCATCTTTTATATAAAAAATATTATATTTTTCAAGAAAATTTATATAAAGCTCAAACGCTTTTTGAGCAAGTACCTCATCATGCGATGCGACTGAAATCGCCACTTGCCATCCATCTTCAAGCTGTTTTGGTAACGAAGAGAACTCCACGCCATTTGGCATCTGCTCCATAATCTCTATCAAAAAACTCTCACGGCAAGTCGCGGTCAATGTATAACGATAATAAATTTGTGTATTTGGAAGTAGCGTATCAATGATGGTATTGGTCATAGGATGGCTCATCTGAGGAAATCCAGGCATAAAGAAAAATCGTCCGTCCAACGAAAAAGCAGGCATTTGATTTATAGGATTAGGAATCAAATCAGCACCAGCAGGAAGCTCTGCCATCTTTAGAGAGTGAGGCGAAATACGATCTTTGAGTGCATTTTTGATGATCTGCATCGCCTCTTGATGAACTTGAAGTGTTCCGTCTCTTAGTGCTATAGACGCACATTTTCGCGTATGATCATCAGGCGTAGAACCAATTCCGCCAAAACTCAAAAGAATGGAATCGGGTTGCATAGCAATCAAACGAATAGTCTCCACAATAAGATCAGGATCATCTTTTATCACCAATGATCCCCAAAGTGTTTGTCCTTTTTTCAAAAGTGTTGTTGAAACAAAATCAAAATGTTTGTCTACTCTTCGATGATTGAGAATCTCTGTCCCAATAATCAGAGCAAAAAAACGATAGTTTTTCATTATTTTTTTCCTTAATTGAGATAATAATCAAGCGTATATTTGAGATCTTCGTCAAGCTCGAGATTGCCACGCATCCACCTCAAATAGCCCAAATCCTCTCTTGCAATCTCTTCGATCTCTCTTCCTTTGTATTTGCCAAACTTAAAAGTACGCATCAAAACGGGTGTTTGTGTTAGCACAACAAGTGTCTGCATCGGTTTTTGTCCTGCGTATTGTTTTTGTGCCTCTTGTACTAACTTGGAGAGTAACAGCTTCATTATCAAAACATCACCAATCGCATCGTGTGCTTTGATGGTAATGCCTAACTTTTGTGCCTCTTCTTCTTCTGTTTTGTAGAGTTCAAGTGCGTAACGAAGATATTGCAACCGATGATAAGGCATATCGGGATAAAGATGTTTGGCACATCGAACCGTATCAATCAAGGTGTAACGATTTTCAAATCCTTCTTTTTGAAGCATTCCTAAATCAAAAGCGATATTATGAGCAATCAGATAGTTGGTAGGATCATTAAATCTCTCTATAGCGTTTGAAAATTGGGTTTGGTGATACAAAGGTTTATCTACAATCATATCAGGCGTGATATTGTGTACTTCCATCGCCTCAAGCGAAATAGGCACTTCACAACGACACATCTCATCAAACGCCTCTACTCTCTCTTTATCATAAACAATCAACGCACCGACTTGAATAATACGATCTTTCTCTGTATTGCCTGTAGTTTCGGTATCAAATAAAATATAAATGGACATCATCTTCTCTTTTGGATGTAGTAAAATATTCAATAATAGCAAAGTTTGTGTATCAAAGAGATATAATAAAGTCTATTTTTGAAGGAGATACGATGTCCAAACATTTTACTTCCATTCTCTCTACGCTTTTTGGAGCGTTTGCCAATATCTCTTTTCCTCCACCGCTTCAACGTTTTATCAACCGTACTTATGTTACGCTCTTAGGTGTAGATTTGTCAGATTTTGAATCTGCAAAAGAGTATCGTACACTCAATGCACTTTTTAGTCGTAATCTCAAAAAACCACGAGAGTTTTCAAAAAATCCTCAAGATATGATCTCTCCAGTCGATGGTTTAATCACCGATACAAGCATCATCACCGACGCTAAAGCCTATCAGATCAAAGGCGTGGCGTATAGACTTGAAGAACTTTTGGGTTCGTACCATACGCAAGCCGTCGTCAAACTTGAAGGAGGAAATGCTATCAATCTCTATCTTTCACCCAAAGATTATCACCGTTATCACTTTCCCACAGATCTTCACATCCACTCTCTTACGCATATTCCAGGGAAACTTTTTCCTGTCAATTTCCCATTTCTCAAGCATAAAAAGTCTCTTTTTGTGGAAAATGAAAGAGTGGTTATCGAAGCTACAGATAACGATGGTCGCATTTTGGTGATGGTGCTTGTAGGTGCGTTGAATGTTGGAAAAATGCACGTTGCCTTTGAGCCAAAACTCCAAACCAATATAGAGATAAACCAACCCACACACTACACTTATGAGAATCTAAAAGTAACCAAAGGATCTCTTTGTGGATGGTTTGAGATGGGTTCGACGGTTTTGCTTTTTATTGCCAAAGAGACCATTATTCTGTCCATTGCCATCAATCAAAAAGTCAAGTTTGGCGAGACTCTTGCTATAGTACGTCACAATAAAGCTATTTAAGGAGTCAAACAATGGTCGTCAAAGAGATACAAGAGTACGCACAAATACGCACTAAAGCAAGAGCATATCTATGTTTTATATTAAGTCGAAATATCAACGAACATATTCAAGGAGGCATTGAACAACTCCTCATCAAAATAGATAGACTCAAAAACTCACTTCCACAAGCAGAAGTGATATATGTACTCAATGGCACGGGAACACAAATCATTGATAATATTTCCGACACAGAGACACTCAACGGCAAAGGCAAAGGAGAAGATAGAAGCAATCGTGCTTACTTTTATCGCACACGAAAAGAGCATCGCTGTATTCTCACTGATCCTTATCCGTCACTGATTAGCAATCAACTTGTAGTTACTACAACTTTCCCTATCTATGACGAAGCCAATCAACTGCTTTATGTTATCTGTGTGGATATCAAGCTTAGAGATATTCTCTATATGATTCACCCTACTTCTGTGGATTCCGCCTTTGGAATGGTAAGCAAAACAGTCTATGCGTCATTTGCTGTAGCACTTTTTGCTGTAGCGTTGCTCTTTTTTTTCAAAGGAATCTCAAGCTTTTTGGTGTTTGGTACAAACTTCAACGCAATTGATGTCAACGAGATGTTCAAATCAACAATTCTTTTGACTCTCTCTTTGGCGATTATTGACCTTACTAAAGCGATTTTTGAAGAGGAGGTACTCGGACGAGAAAAACAAGAGTCCGAAGGACACGCTCATCAAACGATGGTGCGATTTTTAGGCTCCATCATCATCGCTCTATCTATCGAAGCTTTAATGTTGGTCTTCAAGTTCGCCATCACTGATCCGCAACACCTTCTGCCTGCTGTGTATCTCATCGGAGCGGTCACTGCACTTATCATCGGACTTTCTATCTATCTCAATGCAATCAAAGAAAAACGAAAGGATACTGGATGCAACAAAGAGTCATAATATTTGATATGGACGGCACGTTAATAGACTCTTCGGTGACTATCGCAAATGCTATCAACTATGTACGCAATAATCTTGGTTTTGAGCCATTGGAGAGAGAGTATATCATTCGTCTTATCAACGACCACACAATCAACCCTGCTCAAAAGTTCTATCACGCCAAAACATTTGAAAAACAACATGAAATTTGGTTTTCTGAGTACTACAGCGAACACCACCACAAAGATATAGAACTCTATCAAGGAATCCCTAAGCTATTAGAAAAACTCAAATCCCACGGAGCCAAATTGGCAATAGCCACAAATGCCTATCGAATCTCTACTATCGAATCTTTAAGTCACCTCAAAGTCCAACACCATTTTGATGCAATCGTGTGCTACGACGATGTCGCTCAAGGCAAACCATATCCCGATATGCTCTATAAAGTTCTTGATGAAGTCCGAATGCAAAACCATCAAGCCCTTTTTATTGGCGATGGTCCTCGCGACCAAATGGCAAGTGAAAGTGCAAATATCGAATATATTATGGTAGATTGGGGTTTTAGTGATCACGATAATGCGGTGCGAAGTGTAGCGGAGTTAGAGAAGATTATTTTTGGAGAGATATAGTGAAATACGAGATACCGAATCAAGTTCGGTATGACGATTTTTAGAGGTTTTCTCAATAAAGTCCAAATTTCCCATCGGCTCTTTTGTACATCACTCTCATTTTGCCGTCTTGATCATTAAAGACGATAAATTGTCTTTTTGTTTCTGCTCTTAGTGCATCAATCGCCTCATCAAAATCAATCGGTTTATGAAGCTCAAGATCCATAGGTACAATCTCCACCTCTTCATTTGTCATCTCACTTACCGCTTGGGCATCTACGCCAAGATCTTTGAAACTCATGATTTTGTGGTCTTTGATTTTATCGGCGTATCTTCTTAGCCCTTTTTTCATTCTCTCGATTGCAATGTCAATCGCTGCATAAACATCTTTGTCGTTTTGGGTGATAACGAAAGTGTTTTTGTCTTTGAGATTGACGATAAATTCAGTACTAAACCCTTTTTTGCCATTTTTTTCTTTGGCTGCGATAATAGTACTCACCGAGATAATATCAAGATGATACTTCTCCAAGCTCTCTACCGCCGCATCTGCATAAGCCTTGATGGGTTCTGTTAGCTCAAAATGTATTCCCGTAATACTTCTGTTCATAGCGTATCCTTTATGATAAACGTAATTAGTTACATTTATGTAACCATACTTAATTTTAACTGGGAATACTTAAACCAAACAGAAATTTTAGAGACGTTGTAGTGTGCGTCTAAAATAACGCGTCCACGGCACATCATCAATAGAACCATTGACAGGAATAAGA
Source organism: Sulfurovum sp. (assembly GCA_020719895.1). Lineage (GTDB taxonomy): Bacteria > Campylobacterota > Campylobacteria > Campylobacterales > Sulfurovaceae > Sulfurovum. Next base: position 4,928 of record DYPM01000011.1, read on the forward strand.
CTAAAGTCTTTGTATCGCACCGTCACATCGACAAGCACAGAAACATCATTTGAGGTTGAATCTGTATTTGAAGCACACGCAATGTTCGCAGGCAAATTAAAATAGTTTAAATTGATGGCGACCTCATACCCTTCGCCATTCTTAGCACCACCTGGATTTGCGATATTAAATTGAGTACTGTCGATATCTCCTTTGATTTGTCTCAAACATCCATTGGTGATCATATCGTGACCTTGTATTGCCAATATCGCAAACTCTGTATAGCTTCTTGCAAGTAAAATCGCTTGTTCTTTGCGATACTGAGCTGTAGTCTCTTGCACCACTTTTCCAGAGAGATTAAATACCAAAACACTCAATACAGCAAGAATCACCATCACAAACATCGCCATAATCATCGAAAATGCACTTCTCATCGCATTACCACTTTCTCTTTACAGATTGAGATATTGGTTGATCCCTCACCACCGATTTTTTCTGTAGCACAGAGTTTGAGTCGCATCGTGTCTCCTTGCTCCGAAAATTTAAACGTCGTGACATTTTTGATCAAAGTAATAGAAGGGACATCAGCATCATTATAATCAATTCCTGCCCACGGCTGATAGCTGTATCGCAACTCCAAATCAAACACCGAGTCATTCGTACCAAGCATAGAGTCGGGGTCTACTACACTATGCGTGTTATGCTCCACAGGTACAATCGCATAGGCACTCCATGCAAGTTTATAGTGATCAGAGATTCTTGTACTGTTTCCATTGAATTTATCAGTCCCCAATCTGGTGGCATCGATCATATCTACCAAATGGATACATCCGCTGTTGCCATTGTATCCTGTGCAGTTCTCATCTGGTGCAAGGATTACATTGCTAAATGGTTGCGTACCCAACGAAAACAACAAAGCCCATTTCGGTGTTTTGCCTGAGAGATTTGTGATAACCGTACTCGTAAAATCCAAATTAGATCCTGTCGTGACAATGCCTGCTGCTACGGTTGTTGCTGTAATATCGCAGTAGCCACTCCACCCTAATGCATTAAAGCTGTCATGGTCATATCCGATCCACTCAAGAATCGTATTATTTCTATCTGTCGCTTGACTGAACATCGATTCGACATCAAAAAATGTATTTGTAATGGGATTTCTTGCGATCGCTGTACCGTGAATGCGATAGGTTAAACGGTTGGCTATCTGTGTAATAGCAAGCTCTGTCTTGAGAGAGGCGTTGTGTGTCGCTCTTTGGATAATGTAGTTTTGATAGACACGCACAAAAATCGAACTCCCTATCGAAGAGACGATCCCCAAAATCACTATCACCATAATAAGCTCAAGCATTGTAAATGCTTTTTTGGATGTTGTTTTTGTAGTTTTAAAAAAATTCATCTTATAGTCCTGTTTTAGTAATGACTCTTGGTCGAGCCGTACCTATATTACAAGTAAAAGCACTCAAAAAGATGTTTTTTTGCAAATCTTGATTTGGAGTGGTGATAGTCACACTTACCAATTTGATATTACTTGTCCCTGCTGTAGTAGTTGTAAATGGACTATTAAACACCACAGGATTAGCAGTATAGGTTGTGACATCAGAGCCATAAACTACATTTCTGCTGATCAAGATCGCTTGATCTATATACTCCCCTTCATTTTTGCTCAAACTCGCCGTCTCTCCTGCATACAAACTAAGATGTGAATCTCTGATATTATCATCTACATCGTTCACAAAACCAGCGTCACTTATCTCAGATCCAAGTATGGCACTTGCATTATTGAATCCTATTACAGCATTGTATCTCCTTGCAAATGGGACACCAGCGCTATTAACGGTTCTGTTTAGTTCTAATGTCAAAACTGCACTTTGCGTTCGAAGCACACCTGCACCTACGGTGATATTTGCATCAGCCTCATCCCATGGATAGGTCAATATCAAAGCAAGATCTCCTCCTGCGGCATTGATCGCTTCTTGCTGGAGTGATACATCGATACTTTTTGATGCCGTGGTGACAATCGTCGGTACAGATAGCAGTGAGATGCCCATAATCACCAATGCAAAGATCAACTCAAGCATCGCAATAGCAGGTCTAAGAGTTCTATTTTTGACAACACGCATAGCCATCACCACTCAATGCGTTTACGATACGAATCGTAGCTTGCATTTGTATCCAAAACCACTCCCGTATTTCCAAGTCCTCCCCAGCCACCGCCAAAGAGAAAGACGATTGAAAAATCAGGTCTATTAGATCCATCTGTACTGAATGGATTGTAAAAAAGCCATGGCATATTAGGTGTAATCTGAATGACAGAGTTGTAAGGTTTGATTGTGCTACCGCCTAATGTCAATGTGATGTTGGTTTGGTTGCCATCGTTACCAAGATTGACCGTGCTGTTGGGTGCAATTGTGATAGATCCACCAGGCACTTCATCAATAGACTGCATCAAACCATGTGTAGCTGAGTTATGTCGCGTATTGATCCACCATCTGTCCGCATCGCGTTCACTTTGCAATATCAATCCACTTGATGCACAATCTGAAGTCAAAGGATCACAATACACCTCTACATAAATTGGCACCGTGATACTGTTTTGGCTTGGCTCTACGCCATAGTTTGCTTCTTTTGAAACAATTCGTCCATAGTAGTACCATACTCTTGCATTTGCTAATGCACTGGTGCCTTCTGGGACATAGTCGCTTCGCATAAAGGTATTGGAGTGTGCATTAGGAGATGTGACTCTGCTTGCTACGAAAGTGACATCGATAGGCGAATGGGTATTTCTAAGATTTTTTTGGAAATTGTAGTAGACATTTGCAGGAGCAGTTCCGTTTGTATCAAAATCTCCTCTACCTATCGTAAAAGTAAGATTGATATCATTTGGGCTTACCGCATCGTAATTGCTACTTGCATTTTGTTCAAAAGCATTGCGTTGCATAAAGACATTGCCACCTATAAACAAATTGGGCGTAATAGTTGTGATATTCAAATCTCCTGCCAATTCTCTATCAAATCTCATCGTTCGATTGATATCAAAAAACACATCAGAAGAAGCACATCCAGAAGCAAAGTTGCTCACAGAACCACCCAATCTATTGATAGCAATCACATTACCACCAAAATGAGGAGATTGAGCAAGCCATAAAAGATTAGTTGTATTAATATCCGCCGTATAAGCAAAACCAACGCCTGTTGATTGATCCATCACAACACTACTCACATTAAATGCAAATGGTTGAATCTGCAGTGGGATATCCGTATAGGCATTGTCATTGTCCACTTTTGAACTTATCACGCATCCTGGCTCCACACTGACACCATTTGAACTTGAAAGAATACAATCATTACACTCTGAGTCTTTGATGTTGGTACGACAATTTGGATCAAATATCGTTTTGTTAAGGTTTCGTGCTTGATCTACATAAGTCCAATCCACATCTTGCATCCAAAAGCGATAATCTCCTACATTGTTGTAAGAGAGTGTATTGTTGCTATTTCGGATCTTACTGTTTAGAAATTTAATGCCATAACTTTGGTCACTTTGATCACTACACGATAACGAACCGTCAAACTGAAGCAACGCTACAGTTGTATCAGTCGTGTTGATTTCATTTGCTCTGTTGGCGATAAATCCATCACTATAATATCCTTTTGAAGGCATACCATTTGAACTAGTAGCATTGATATCAAGCAGATAGTTATATCCTGCACTTATAGGTTGTCGCGTAGTATTGGCATTATTGTTTGTGATCAATACCGATGGTGCTACACCAGTAGTTTCATTACTATCTCGCACCTCTACTCTAAATCCATGCGGTCGAATCGCAAAGTTGTCTCTTGAGCAGACAGGATAAGCAAAATAGCGTTTAAGACACGCATAACATCCGCTTCCTGATGCACTACAATTATCTTTACAATATTTGCTTGTAGCATCCATAGTTGCATAATTATTGTTATAGACAGTTCTAAAACACTCTTCGTCGGTTTTATCAGTACAGTTGTGTGGCACAATAGCTCTCGTGCCATTTTGATCTAATTTAGTGAGCATCCAAAGTCTAAATGCTGCATTTCGTAACGCGGTGTCATTGGTGGCATAGCCTTTAAAATCAGTCGGAATGTCTACCTTCACTTGTGATACATTATTAAAATACTTCATCGCACCATCACCAAAGGAGGTTGGCTCTTCGCACTTGCTGTCGTATCCTGCGGTTGAGTTGTTGTCAAATGTTCCTGCGTCGATGATTTCGATCTCTACAGTGGTATTACTGATCGCCTGCTCTTGGTCAAATTTTTTTCCGCCATAGCTTCGGATATAGACACTATAAGGACGCCCTGCTATCTGCGTAAAGAGTGGATAACGTTTTGAAGCAGGTGCAGAGAAGTTATCATAAGAAGAATTTTCGATATTGAACGTACCGATGATAGGGTCATAAATAGGATTGGCTGGACATTTATCAATATACCCATCATTTCCTACGCCCGTTGCTGTCGTAAGCTCGACAGGGATAGTGACACCAGGAAGACTCAAGACTGTACTGACTTTCACATCAAACGACATAACTGGACGGGTTGCGTTTCGCTCTAAATCGTATGACAACTTCGCATACGTACTCTCTGTTGCTCCAATCACTCCACCGCCATTCCACGGAAGTGCTCCAATCGCAACTTGACCTTTAGACGAATCAAGAATCTCTGCTGACAAATAGGCATTGACCCCTGGAGGTGCTACTACTTGAGGCTTTGCTGTGTCGAAGAAAATTTCACCCGCATGATCAAACTTCAACCACATTGAAGTGCTGATTAGATTAAAGTCAGACTCTTGGCTTCGAATCAACGTAGAGATGACCAATGGATCTCCACCGTCCCAGCTTCCTATATCAAACTCTCTTCCTTCTGATGGTACGGTGATATAGTCGCCGATTTTGATGGTGTAGTCATAACATAGCTTAGGCATATAGACCTCTGTAGAGAATGCCAACATTGAAGGCCAATAGACATCAAGCTCTGAAGTAAAAATAAACTCCATTTCGCTTTGTTTTGGTGCCATATAGGCTCCAAGATCGTAGGTTTTGATATCAATACCGTTGTTATTGACAAGTTGCGGTCCTCTATCAGAACCACCGTTGATACTTGAGTCAAACGCATTACTTTCCGAACCCAAAAAGACTGTAGCACCTGAATTGTAGTTTTTGGTTTTGAAAAGGTCACCATCAATCTTCTTGTCTCCTTCGGCTACAAATACCGAAGTTTTTGCATTGATATTGGGTCTGTTTGGCGTAAAAAAGTCTTTGACGACTACAGGAACCTTGCCTTGATCTGAACTGACGATTTTCCATCCATCATAAACACTGAAGCTTCTGTATTTTTCGTTAGGATTCTCTTCGTCTTCATAAATGAAGACCAATGACCATGCACCATATGATCCGAGGTGTTCGATCTTTCCTTCATAAGTAGGAACATTGGCGACGGTGTAGGTACCTTTGTTCCACCGATCTTTTCCAAAGTACGCCGTCACATCTGCAAACGCCGCGTAAGTACTTGTCGCTCCTCCACTTGGTGTTTTGTAAATCGTAGGACTCACATAGTCAAGCACTTGTACAGGTACATTGACATAGCCACTTCCATCTTGGCGAAGTTTAACGCTCATATTTGGATCTATACCGCCCTCTACAATTCCCTGCCAATAGAGTCCTGCCCATACGACCACCGCATCATTAGGGATATCCAACAAAGACTGCGTAGAGTTGCTAAGTAGTGCTGCATTTGTGGCATCAGAGTGGTATCCACATAGATAATAATCTTCGTTTTTGAGTGTCGCATCGGAGATAAATGGCTCATTGATATAGGTGTTACATTTATTTTCAGCATCACTTCCTTGTGGTGGAACCAATACGGTGTTACCGATGGTTCTCATATCACCTTTGGCGAAGATCTGTTTTCTAAGCTCAAATTCTCTATATCCTTCCTTAGCTTCAAGCTCTGTCACACACGGACTGAGTCGTCCTTGATGGAGCTCAGTTCCTTTACGATATGAAGTATAGATATCATTGGCCGTAAAACACCCAAATCCCACGAAAGATCTCATCCAAAATTTATTTGAGTTGTTCCCCACAGGAATAGTAACATTCTTGAAGTCATACACCGTAGTACTTCCAAAAGTACCAAATGAACCAAACGAGAGATTACTTTCTTTTGTACAAAAACCCGTAGGATCTACACCACAATTTCCATAGAGGCTAAATCCTAATTTAACTTCATCGAAAACCACCTTCACCTTTTCGAGTGATGCATTTCCGATGTTTTTGATAGGGAAGCTGTTTTTACATCCCAATCCACCGCTACACGTTCCTATATCGACACAAAATGCTCCTTCTGTTTTTGGCTCTTCATAACACAAATCATCAGTATTTTTAAAGACAGGCTCTGTGACGGTGACATACACCGTCGCATCGTCGGTATATCCATAAGCATCCGTGATGGTATATTGAAATTTCATCACTTTCCCTTCGCAATCTTTTACTGGTATGTATCGGATTGTGTTTGGCTTCGCTCCAATAATCTCTGTACTACCGCATTTTGGTTCTATTTGCGTATAGGAGGTTACTTCAATACCTTCGCCTGTATCGTTGTCTCGCACAGCGATATCTATTGTTGTGTTTGATTCAACCGTTCTATTGTCATCGTTCGCTACGACTTCCACCACTTTGATAGTCACTTTGGCAGTATCTGTAATAGGGTTTGCATCTGTGCATGTTTTTTTGTCTTTAATCGTATAGTCAAAGGTATCGATACCTTCAAAATCTGCTGGAGGAGTATAGGAGAGTGTATTATCCACTGCCAACAAAGAGACAGTTCCACCTTGAGCAGTCGCGATAGGGAATGTATTCGCATAAGGAGAAGAAACCTCACAATAGGAGATGTCATTGATCAACACATCGATTGTTTTGCTGAGATTTTTTCGAGTCGTAACATTATCATCTGTCGCTTCGAGAGGATCTTGACACACTTTCCACACTTCATTTCCTGTCTGGTCATAGAAGTACTGTCCGCCATTGAGTGTGATATCGCCACCTGTAGAGATCGCACCTTTGACATAGGTGTTGGCTGTGCTTGTAAATATCGAAGCATACAGTGTCGCATTGAGAGTGTTTGTACCATCTCCAAATGTAATCGCTCCATTGGCAAAAAGTCTCAATTTCGCAGGAGGATTGCTACCAAAATCTTTGATGCCGTTGGCATTGAGGCTTGCGTTTTTGTTAAATGTCACGCCACTATTGACGATGAGATTGACCACTGAACTCGCATCTACCGCCTTAGCGACTGATGTCCCTACGCTATCTCCTGTGGTACTCCATCCTCTCATATAGTAGTCACCTGTGGAGAGGAGAAGTTGCATATTATGCTCTTGTGTCACTCCGTTGCTTCTAAATATCACCTCTCTACCTGATGTATAAGGCTCTATTTTGAGTGTCGTAAGGCTGGCATTTCCTTCGTCGCTACCGTGAAATAACAAAAGAGTGCCGATATCGACAACATTCGCTTTGATAGTGATCTGTGTGCGATCATACGCTATGAGCGTGCCAAGCTGTACATAAGGTGCTTCTAATGTCACGCTGGTGAACTGATAGGTCTCAAGAGAAGAGATCTTGATCGTCTGCTGTGCTTTGAGATTGATCGTGTTGCCTTGTTTTTTCCATTGGATCTTATTGATTTTGATATTTTTGGCATTGGTGTCTGTTGTCAATGTGCTTTTGATATCGGTACTTGAGATTGTACCGATATGGAGTGCGTACGGCTCTGTGCCTGTGAAGTTGAAAGTACTGGCTTTGTTGGCGACAAGAGTGTTGATCGAAAGTCTACGCGTAACATTAAAGTCCGTAGTCACAGAGGTGGCGTTGGCGGTAAGTGTATCGTAGTCATATCCGCTCAATGTTTGACTCGTAGTAAGTGAGAGATTAGCACCCGAAGCAGGTGCAGATGAGATCGTATCAGCAACAGGTGCATTGGAGTACGAAAATCCGCTCAACGCATCAGCAGGTTTACCCACCGCGACACAATTCCCTCTTGCGCCACATGTTTGATAAGATGATGTTACCGCCGAACTCGCTTCGATACCGCATGTATAGAGTCTTCTATCTTCGTTCTCTACGATATAGTGGTTGCTACCGTCGATAGGATTGGCTGGGACACTGAAATTGACTTTAGTGGTACCGCACGTGGTGTGGGTTTGGAACATATCAGGAAATACACACTCGCCTCTAAACTCAGCGATATCCAACGCAGGAATCTCCTCGTTTTGTGGCAAAGGCATCTCTACTTTGATATTAACCTCACCAATGTCGGTTTGGTTGCCAGTATCTTTGATAGTATAAGTGAAAGTGTCACTGCCGACATATCTATTCGTGGGCGTATAGGTGATAGTACCGTTTGTCTCTACTTTGAGAGTGCCGTGTGAAGGATTGGTTTTGGAGAGCAATTTGATGCCATCTCCTGTATCGTTGGCAAGGATAGGGATATTGATAGGTTTATTTTGCTCAGTGGTGACATTATCATCGACTGCTTTTGGTGGCACAGAACACGCACCCCACGAACTCGCATTGATACCTTGATCATAAGTGTACTGACCACCATACACATCAACTTTGCTTGCAGAAACGGCACCTCGGATATAGGTGTCGTGATTGCTTGTGAAACTCCCTGTTGTATACATAGTCGCATTTATAGTATTGTCACCTCCACCAAATGTCACATTGCCATTGACGAAGAGTTTGAAATTGAGTGCGGGGTTGCTTCCGTAGTTTTTGGCTCCAGCAGTATTGATCCCTGATTGACTTCCAAAGAAGAGGTTGCTATTTACATAAAAATCAATCATCGCGGTGGCATCAATCGCTTGTGCTACGGGAACACCTGACGCATCGCCTGATGTTGTCCATGTACCTGTATAGTAAGCACCTTGAGAGAGATACATTCGAGGACTATTGGACTCATTGATGCTATTGGCTCTAAAGAGTACATTGGGCTTCGGGCTGTATGGCCATATCTCAAGATCCAATACGCTTCCAGTGCTGTTTTTGCGTAAGTCAAGACTGCCAATATCGACATGATCGGCGATAATGATGATTTTTGTTGTGCCTGTACTGTTTTTGTTATATTCAAGTGTTCCAAGCTGTACATAGGGTGCTTTAAGCCATATTGTAGAATCTCCGCTTGAGCTATCGGCTATTTTGAGTGAACCGATCTTGATGGTTTGTTTCGCCTCAAAATAAATTTGAGAGAGACCTGACAACGAGATAGATCCCACCTTGATGTTTTTAGCAAATCTATCATTGGCGTAGATATCGTTATTGACTCCACTTCCTGTGAAATTAATCTTGCCTATATCAAGAGAATAGGGGTTATTGGTCGTAGTAGTAGTAAAAGAGATCTTATCATCATTCATAAAGGTAATCGTATTGACCTTGAGCTGGTGATCGACTTCGAATTTGAAGGTTTTGTAGTCATTATTATTGGCTACAGACAAAGTACGGTAATCAATCCCTTCGTTATAAGTGGCTTCAGCACTAAGCGTCTTATCCGTCGTACTTGATGAAGGAGAAGTGCTGATCGTATCAAGTGTTGGCGTATTTGAATAATCAAGATTCAAAGAGACCGCAGGCGTACCCGTCTCTTCACAATCACCAGGCACACCACATGTCTCAAACCCCGAAAGGACTTGTGGACGTGCGGTGACATCGCAAGTGTTGAGTTTATTGTCGATATTGTTGAGGATATAGTTTTTGCTTCCATCAAGTGTTTTGGCATTGTCATTGAAATTGACAGTGCTACTCCCTCCTCCTCCACCACACGCCAAATGGGTTTGGAACATATCAGCAAAGATATCACACACCCCTTCTACAAGCTTAGCACTCTCAAGTGGAGAACCCTCATTGGCAAGTACTTGTCTTGCATTTCCTGCGATAGTAAAGTCGTAAGGGTTTTCATCACTATCGCTATTGACAAACGAAAGCGTACCGCTTGTCGCTCCTACTGCTGTGGGTCGGTATCGAACAGTAAACGATGCATTAGATTCAGCACCTACAGAAGTGGGCATCGCTCCTTGGATACTAAATCCTGTTGGCAAAGTCAATGCACCCACAGTGAGTGTCCCTCTGCCTGCATTGTAGATATAGAATATTTTATCGACATAAGCCCCCAACACGACATTGCCAAAGTCGGTAAAGTCTGTTGTCGTAGGAGTAGTGTCGCCATCTACGATACTGACACTGTCTCCTTTGACATCAATTTCAGGTGTAGCGCCTGCTCCTTTGATAGTAAAGTCGTAAGGGTTTTCATTTGGATCGTCATTGACAAATGACACCTCGGCATTGCGTACACCATCAACACTTGGCGTAAATGTGACATCGAAGTAGGTATTTTCTCCTGCTAATACTGTAGCGGATGGATTTATTGTGATATTGTAGTCTGAAGCATTCGCACCAGAGATAGTCGGTGTACTGACGTTTAGAGTAGCTGTACCAGTATTGTAAATATAATATCTTTTTGTACTTGGGCTACCCATCGTGACATTGCCAAAATCGGTAAAGTCTGTTGTCGTAGGAGTAATGTCGCCATCTACGATACTATTACTGTCTCCTTTGACATCAATTTCAGGTATAACACCTGTCGCTTTGATAGCAAAGTTGTAAGGGTTTTCATTGGCATCGTTATTGACAAATGAAATCGTGGCATTGTGTACAGTATTCGCAGCAAGAGCAGAAGAAGGTGAATACTTCACTGTAAATTGTGTATTCTTACCAGCAATAACCGACGTAGCAGGCTGTAGTGTGACACTAAAAGATCCCGCATCTGCTCCACCAATCGATACATTCTCAACACTCAATGCTGATGTACCAGTGTTATATATAATGTAAGTATTTTCTGATGATGCTCCTGCTTTGACATTACCAAAGTCGGTAAAATCTCCCGTCGTAGGCGTGTTATCACCATCAGCTATCTCAATGTTATTTCCTTTGACTTTCGCTTCTGGAGCGATATCTGATCCTCGAATCTTAAAATTGTAAGGGTTTTCATCGCTGTCATTGGTGGTAAACGAAAGGTCCGTCGTATATACACCTGTCACACTTGCAGTGTATTTGACGTTAAATGATGTAGAGCTATTTGGTGCTACCGTCGAAGCAGGTTGTGCCGTCACCGTAAAGTAGCTTGCACCTGTTCCACCGCTTAGTGTCACCGAACCAACATTCAAAGAAGCCGAACCTGTATTTTGAATCATGTAAGTTCTCTCTTGCGAATTTCCCAACGCTACACTACCGAGATAGCTATAGTCCGAAGTAACAGGCGAAGTATCGCCATCGACAATCTCCCTTCCATTGCCCAACACTTTGGCTTCAGGTGCTGTACCTGTACCTGTAACGGTAAAATTGTATGGGTTTTCACTGCTGTCGTTATTGACAAACGAAACCGTTCCTGTACGATTACCAGTCGCAGTCGGTGCAAACCGTACTGTAAAAGTCGTAGTGCCACCAGCAGGTACCGAAGCAGCAGGAGAGGTAATCACGATAAAGTCTCCTGTCATACTAAAAGCACCCAAATTGAGCGTCGCACCTCCTGTATTTTTGATCGTGTAGGTACGATCTATCGAGCTTCCTACTGATGTGCCACCGTAACTTGTCGCATCAGCACCATCATCAGCAACCCCTACGACATCAATCTCAGGTTGTTCTGTAGAAGTAAATGTGAGGTTAAAGTTAGTGCTTTGATTGTCTGCGTTGCTAAGGATTCTAAGATTGAAATCATTGTCAGCATCCAAAGAGATCGTGCTTCCACTGCTCAAAACCGTACCAATTGCACCTGTAGGACAACTATCAAGACTGTATCGATAGACCACATTCGTATTGGTATTGTACGTGATGGTCAAAAATCCATTTGAAGGTGTATTAAAATAATAATATTTACTCACACTCTCATCAAGATCAGCCCACGAATGAGAATAGCTCGCACCACTTCCTGTCTCAGTAAACTGATGTGTTGTAGGCGCGATGTCACTACACTCATTATCTGCCAATCCAAATGTCATAAGCACCGTTAGCAGTCCAACTACAGCCAAAAGCCGCGACAAAAATTTTGTTGTTTTCATTTTATCCTCCTTAAGGATTTATTTATACACATCATCGTGCGTGCCGATATCAACGAGAATAATTTGCTCATCGATAATGAGCAAAACCAACACAATTTCGTATTCGTAAGTCAAACGAACCGTGTGAAACTTCTCTAAATTGCCTTGGAGTCTGTGCAATTTTAGTGAAGGCTCAAACGGATCGTTTGCTATTTTTTGTATCTGAAACTTAGTGATCAGATCACCTCTCTTACTCTCATCTATTCCTATCAATCCCGTTTTCATTTTAACCTCGACTATATTGGTTGTCAATGTCACAATATTAATACAGGGTATTTGACTCTATATCTACCGTACCGTTTTTGAACTCTAAGCATCACCATTCATTATTTATTGCCACTGTACTCAACTCATCGCATTTTAAATATTTTACTACTAAAGACTCAATATTTACCTCTTTACGTTCACCGTTTTCAAAGATAAATACAAAGTCAAATCCATATTTTTGTTCAAATGTTCTTAGTTTCATAGTTTGCTCCAAAGGTTGGATTTCAATACACATCATCGTGCGTTCAGATTCTCATCTCTATCTTAAACTCTCAATCATCTCAACGGTCAAGCCTGTAATTAAAGAAATGGTTTTATTGTCTAAACCTTGATTGATTGAGTTTTTGGCAATTTCAATGGTTTTTTT
>DYPM01000011.1:17815-17942 GCA_020719895.1 Sulfurovum sp.
TTTTATTGTCTAAACCTTGATTGATTGAGTTTTTGGCAATTTCAATGGTTTTTTTCTCCATTCCCTCTTCTCTTCCCTCTTCTCTTCCCTCTTCTCTTCCCTCTTCTCTTCCCTCTTCTCTTCCCTC
>DYPM01000011.1:18042-24815 GCA_020719895.1 Sulfurovum sp.
TTCTCTCCCTTGAGCCAATCCATCATCTTTGGCTTTCATAAGGGCTAACTTTTGGATAGAAATAAACTCTTTTCGTTTGTATTGTGCTTCAAGTTCATCTTTGGTCAAATTGGCTTCATTAGCATTTTCCAATGCTTCTTTGATATGTTGATCAATATTCTCGGGGATATATTCTAAACTTCCTGCGTTTTTAACGAAATAGATCCATTGGTCTTTGATATTGGTGAGTTCTTCTAATTTTTTTTGAAACTTTGGAAGTTCAACGAAAATGAGTTCAATATCATCGCTATACGAGATAAGTTCCTCTTTTTCAATGAGTTTGAAGCTATTGGTGACGCTGGAACTCTCTTTAAACATAATGAAATCAACAATACTGAGCGCTATTACGGGATTGAGGAGATGATACTCCTCTTTTTTATTGAGTTGAATAGAATAGTTTTTGGCAGCATTATAAAGAACCCGTTTTTCAAATCCACTGTGATTGAGTACTTGCATCTCTATAATCACTCTTGTGTCATCTTCAAGGACAGCTTTGACATCCACAAAAGTATCTTTTACCCCTTTTATCATCGGGATATTATAAGGGTCAACTATGGTTAAATCTTTGATTTTATTAGGGATATTCTCATACACGATGGCATTTAGAAAGCTGATAAGAATTCCTTTAGAGTTTTCACTTCCGAATACTTTTTTAAAAGCATAATCAGTTCGTACATCGAGGAAATTCATAGGATTTCCTTTTTATTCTCTTTCATTCTTAAAATTATGGTTTTCATCTCATTTTCCTTGGGACTTCTTATAAATTTCCACCCATTTTCACTAAATCACTTCTAAGCGAATCTATCACAGTTATAAGCTGCTCAAACTTACTATCTTCTATCTCTAATATTATCGTTTTCATTTTTGACTCCTATAGATTGACCATGTCTATCATAAAATATATAAAGCGTGTGAATTAACTTCCACAATACAACCACTAAACTCTAAACTGTCATATCGATTGGATATTATAACACCAATTGGGCATTATGCTTGTAAATATTTTGTTACCAAATGTTTAATATTTGTTACTTTTTGGGAGTGAGGCTTTAGCATTGCAGTGTTTTTTGATAGAAATTGCAGTTTGTATAGCAGGAATAAATTCCCGCTTCTGACTTACTAACGAGTCATAAATTTTATAATAAACTTATCTTATGAAGATAGATGCTATTTGGCGAACGCTTCTGCTCTGCTTTCGCGTATCACATTGACTTTGATCTCTCCTGGAAATTGGACTTTGTCTTGAATCTCTTTGGCGATCTCTTTGCTTAAAAGTACGATTTCATTATCGGATATCTTTTTGGCATTGACAAACACACGAATCTCTCGACCTGCATTGATCGCATAAGCACCTGTTACATTTGGCTTAACAAGAGCAATCGTCTCAATGTCTTTGACACGCTTGGTAAAACTCTCCAACACTTCACGTCTTGCACCTGGACGTGCAGCCGAAAGCGTATCGGCCGCACATACTGCTGCGGACTCTACAGAATCGGGTTCTTCAAGACCGTGATGGGCGTAGATTGCGTTGATTACTGTTGGATGTTCGTTATATTTACGACACAGCTCTGCACCGATATCGACATGCGAACCTCCATGTTCTTGTGTCAATGCCTTACCAATATCATGCAACAATCCCGCACGCACTGCCAACTTCTCATCTCCGCCCATATTGGCTGCTAAAACTTTGGCGAGATTGGCGACCTCCAATGTATGACCGAGTGCATTTTGACCATAACTTGCACGATATTTCATCTGACCCAAAAGACGCGTTAACTCTTCGGGCATTGGAAAGACTCCCAAATCAATGAGGATATTCTCTCCCTCTTCATAGGCTTTGCGATCAAAATCCGCCTTGACTTTTTCAAATATCTCTTCGATACGAGCAGGATGAATACGACCATCTTCCACCAACAATCGAATCACTTCTGTTGCGATCGCTCTTCGATAGAGATTAAATGAACTTACCACAATCACGCCTGGAGTTTCATCAATGATAATATCCACGCCCAATATCATCTCCATCGCTTTGATATTGCGTCCTTCTTTACCGATAATGCGTCCTTTGTGATCATCGCTTGGAAGAGTAATCGTATTGATGAGACGCTCTCCTGCAAACTCTCCTGCAAACCGTGTCGTCGCTTGTGCCAAAATATAGTTGGCTTTTTTGCGTCCTTCTTCTTTTGCTTGTTGTTCATAGCGACGCACAATTGCTGCCATATCAGCACGACTTTGCTCTTCGACTCTTTCCAGAATATAAACTTTGGCTTCTTCTTTTGTCATAGCAGCGACATTTTGCATTTTTTGAATGGTCGCATCAATTGCATCTTGTTTTTGTTGTTCGAGAGTTTCAAGTTTTTGGACTCTGTCGTTTAAAGATGCACTCAATATATCAAGTTGTTTGGCTTCTGATTCTATCTGTCGTTGTTTGAGCAATACCTCTCGTTGTCTCTCTTCAAGCTCCATCAAACGTTTTGTGAACTCTTGCTCGTTTTGATGCTCTTTGGATTTGATTTTGGATTTGGACGCTTCCAAAAGATGTGTTGCTTCAAGTTCAATCGCCTTCGCTCTTGCTCTGCTCTCTTGCTCCATATAACCAAAATGTTTCTCTGTGCTGTGCTTGAGCCACACATAACACACGCCCGCACCAATAACTGCACTTGAAAGACTCGAAAGTCCTATAATCTCTATCATTTTTTTCCTTATGCCCTCTCTATCGAGTGAGTATCAATGTCGCACCTATATCATAATCATCTGTAATTTTTTTTGTGGTGTAACAGAGTTCACGTGCGATAAACACGGTTTTTTTTATAAAATTCCCCTTCTTTTCAAAAAATCTATCATACATTCCTTTGCCAAATCCAATACGTCTTAGGGTTATATCCAAACCTACTATTGGCACGATAGCGATATCTATCTCTTTTTTTTTATATTGATTTGAATATTTAGGTTCTTTGATTCCAAATTTTTTTGTTTCAAGAGGTAATCTGTATTGTACCAATCTAAAACTTGTACCCTCCATAAATGGCACATAAACACTCCGCTTCTCTTGCCTTAATTTGTTTATCAACGCAAATGTATTGACCTCGTTTTGCAATGGCAAATAGAGCATGATTTGTGTGGCATTAAGACGAGTGATCTCGCTATAAAGTTGTGATATGATCCATTTATCGACGATATAACGACGATGTTTAGGAAGCGTCTTGAGTCGTTGAAGCGAAAGAGTACGAAAAAGAGTTTTATCAAAAATATCAAGTTTCACAATTAGTGTGCTGATGTTTTGATGCCAAAAATACCATTATCAGCACAAACCATCTCCTTTTTACTTTTACTTCAAATGAACACGTTGGGTTAAAAATACATATGGATTAAGAAAAAACGAATCACTCACTCCCATCTCTTTTGCTAACGCCTCATCTACAAAACGATAAGAAAACTGATAAACAACGTATGTTGCACCATTTGGGATTTTGAAAGCATAATCTGCTTTGCTGTGCGGTGTAACTCTTGTGTCTTTTGACATTTGTGTTGCTAATGCAGGAATTGTTTTGTTTCCTTTTGCGTCGATCCATTGGCTTCCCAATGTGTAGTTAAATGACTTGATCATTTTATCTTTGGAATCAAAATATTTTACATCAAGCAATACCCGTCTCAATCCATATCCTGTAGGAAATCGGTGAGGCGTATTGTTGGCAATCGTAATCACAAACTTCTCTCCATTTACTTTGGCTGTAGTATCGATGTAGTCCAAAACAATATTGCTGTTGTCCACACTTGCAAAACGATGCTCTCTAATCATACGAGGTTTCGGTTTGTCTTTGTCTTTGACAAAATTGGAAGCATATCCTTGATATTTTTTACTCATATGACAATCCAAACACCCTTCATTACTTCCTACAGATTCGTACTCTTTTCCTGTAGCATAGACCTCTACGCCGTGTTTATTAGAAGATCCATAGTGACATGCAAAACAGAGTTTAGGATCTTGATCTACAAAATGCGAACGCTGGACTGTTTTGTGATAAGGAGAGTTGGCATCATCGAAAGGACCAAACATTGTTCCTTGTTCTCCAAATTGAATATCAAAAAGACCTTGAGAACCCTTCTTTTTATCAAGATGAATCTCATCAACGTTATGACACACCACACAGTTGATACCATTTTGCATATTTTTGGTATTGAGTGTCTGCTGTATCTGTTTTTTATTCTCTTCAATATCCATCAAAAGTAGATATTTATCAACATCTTCTACTTTGGTTTTGCTAATTCGAGGATTGTGGCACGCAGAACACTCCACTTTTACCTCATCAAGAATCATTTTGGGATTATTACGTACGATGTACTCCAAAGATTTTTTATAAAGATCATTTTTATTAAAGTGAGAATTTGCATGACGACTCCCTTCCCACTTGTCTACAATATCCATATGACACGCTCGACAATTTTCATTGGTTTCCCACTTTCTGTTTATCTCTTGGGCATATCCTGTTGCAAACAACATTAATATTATCAATACTGCACGATAATTCATTTTTTTTCCTCTATGATTTAAACATGATAGATTATATCGCGTTTGTTTTAAACCACCCAAAAGAGAATTTCCGATTATGCTACAATACTAAATTGAACCATCTGATTGATTCTCAAATTTTTGGCAAAGCCAAAAATTAGGTCTTCAGCAGACGGCTCTCGCGACTGG
The DNA here is from genome assembly GCA_020719895.1 of Sulfurovum sp. Classification (GTDB taxonomy): domain Bacteria; phylum Campylobacterota; class Campylobacteria; order Campylobacterales; family Sulfurovaceae; genus Sulfurovum. Next base: position 22,781 of record DYPM01000011.1, read on the forward strand.
TCGCTCTTGTGAGATTTATATTTAATCAGAGGTCTCAATTAATTTTTTTGCTATTCTATAACAAAAACAAAGGGAATAAATTGGGCATTATCGTTATTGCACAAAACAAAAAAGCTCGACATGATTATGAGATATTAGAAAAGTTTGAAGCTGGAGTGGTACTCAGTGGTGCAGAAGTCAAATCTTTGCGTGCCAAACGGGTCAATCTGCAAGACTCCTATTGTAGATTCGTCAAACAAGAACTTTTTTTGATGAATGCTCACATCGCTTATTTGGACACTATCAATCGAAACTTCAGTCCTGACACACGTACGCCGCGTAAACTACTGCTTCACACCAAAGAGTTGCGAAAGCTCTACGTCAATGTTCACACCGACGGACTTACTATCGTTCCACTGATGATCTACTTCAACGAACGCAACTACGCCAAAATAAGTATCGCATTAGCAAAAGGCAAAAAAGAGTACGACAAACGTGCTGACCTCAAAGAAAAAAGTCTCAAACGAGAAGCCCAACAAGCGATGAAAAATAGATGAGACCTCCAAGAAGTTTCATCTTGAAATGTAACATCTGATTAATTCTCAAATTTTTGGTATTTTTCGATATGTCTCTTTTCTGCTGTCTGTAACTCTTTTGCAAAATCAAGAAAATCAGATATATCGTTTTGCCTCAAGAAGTGTATATATTTATCTTTTGTATCTTTTGTGATGACAAATGGAGTTGAGTTTTGCTCCAAACAAGAATAAAAAATTAATGCTCTACCAACTCTGCCATTGCCATCTGAAAAAGGATGTATCTTTTCAAATTTGATATGATGATCTAAAATATGACTCAATTTTTCATTATCATTTGATGAGTTTGCCAAACAATATTCAAGATTATCAATCCAATCTTTTAAAACATACGGAACTTGATATGGTTCTGTTGTGTCAAATGTTGCACCAACAATCATATTTTGAGTTTTTTTAAATTCACCCTTATTGTAGATTAAATTATCCATTGTGATTTTATGAATCTCTTTTATAAGCTCATTATTGATTTTTTCTTTTTGCTCAACAGATGTAATTAAAAATGGCACAAGAACTTTATAGTTTCTAACTTCAAAATATTCTCTCTCGTTTGTAGCTTTTGATATAACACCATTTAAAATAATAGAGGCTGTTTCATCTTGCGATAAAGTATTTCCCTCTAACGCTGTATTGTGGTGTGCCATACGAACAGTCAGATCATCAAGATAGTTTTTATTTTCTAAAATACGTAACATTTTGTTTCCTTCTTATTGGTGTCCAAAAAGATACACAAATCCTATCAAAATGCCTAATATTATTGGCTGATGTATCAAATAAATCCACAAAGAGTATCTTCCTGCCCATGCAAATCCTTGTGTTATTTTATTGATAGGAAGTTTAAGATTAAAAAGTTTTTGTGATCCTACAAAGATACCTATAAGCACCACTCCAAACCACGGGAGAGGATTGACCAAATCTTGCGTTCTGTGAGGAAGTCCTAAAATTGGTTTGATAAATTCATAAAACATCTCTGTCTGCAAATATCCAAATTGATAAAACACTAAGATAAAAACACCCAACCCCAACGCAACCTGCGGAATCCGCACAAAAAATACGCCAATAAGCGTAGAGAACAAAATACAATGCACAATTCCAAAATAGATCCAACCATCAGGAATCGCAATCATCGTTGCAATACTAATGAGTCCAGCGACACTTCCCAAAAAAAGAGTTCTACGACGAAATTTAACCCAATCAATACCTTGATGATATGCCAAATAAAGACTCACTCCCACTAATGACAAAAAAAGTGAAACAGTACCGATACGCAACGTACTCCAAAAATAGTTAGTATAAGCAATCTCATATATCTTCAAAAAGTAAAGATCATATCCAAAATGAAATATGATCATCATCACAATCGCAATACCACGTAGTATATCTACCTCAACAACTCTCATATTTTGCTCCTATCTAATGAAACACACTTTTAACGAACAAGTCCGTTAAAAGTGGCAGGGACAAAT
>DYPM01000125.1 GCA_020719895.1 Sulfurovum sp.
ATGGGAGATTGCGGGTCAAGCCCGCAATGACAAAAGGGAGTTTTTAGAGGTTCCCATATATTTGTCAGGTTTGTTTAGATATATTCACTCCATTTTCTAAAAAAGGACTTTTATGCTTGAAGTCATCATCGGACTCTACTCTCTCTATCTTTTTCTCAAACTTTATATTAGTGTAATGCAGATTGGCTATATCAACGAGGAGAAGCGAAAAGCTCCTGTATTGATGTCACAAGAGAAGTATCTTATCGCAGGCAACTACGCTGTCGCAAAAGAGAAGCTTGGATTGGTTGAGACATTTGTGGACTATTTGGTTTTTTTGTGGTGGGTTTTATTTGGATTTGAGTGGCTAAGTCGTTTGGTTGGCATTGATGATTCGGTGATGCAAGCGGTGGTTTTTTTGTTTGGGTTTATTGCGATTGGGTTTTTGGTAAATTTGCCTTTTGAGCTTTATATGAAATTTAAGATTGACAAAAATTTTGGATTTAATACCACTACACCCAAAATGTTTATGATGGATACACTCAAATCAATGGCACTTTTTTTGGTTTTTGGTGGCATCGTATTTGCATTACTTGCGTGGATTATTGCTACTTTTGAGAGTTGGTGGATTTGGGGGTTTGGAGTGATGTTTGGTCTCTCTTTGTTGATTAATGTGCTTTATCCGACACTTATCGCACCGATTTTTAACACCTTCAAGCCTATCGAAGAGGGAGAACTAAGAGACGAGATTGTCAAACTCATGGAGCAAGCGGGACTCAAAAGTGATGGGATTTTTACAATGGATGCAAGCAAACGCGACACAAGACTCAATGCTTATTTTGGTGGTCTTGGTAAAAGTAAGCGGGTTGTGCTATTTGATACACTTGTCGAAAAACTCAACACCAAAGAGTTATTAGCAGTACTCGCACATGAGTTGGGACACTTTTCGCATGGTGATATTTGGAAAAATATCTCTATGATGGGCGTATTGCTTTTTATGGCGTTCTATCTTTTTGGACATTTGCCTGAAACGCTTTTTTTGGAAATGGGCGTAATGCGTGAAGCAGGTGTGCAAATCGCGATATTGATGTTGCTTTTGCCACTTTTGAGTTTTATTTTTACGCCACTTATGAGCTATGTGAGTCGCCAAAACGAATACGCTGCTGATGTATATGGCGGAGAGATTGGAGGCAAAACACATCTTGTCTCCGCACTCTTGAAGCTCATCACCGAAAACAAAGCATTTCCAAAATCCCATCCATTGGTCATCTTTTTTTACTACTCTCATCCGCCTATCTTGGAACGACTCAAGGCGTTGGGATATGATGCGACAGGTGTTGTGATTGGCGAATTGTCAGAATTGCCAAAAGATGGGATTTTTGCATTTATTGATCACAACCAATAGACAAATTCACTGTTGAAAACAATCCAAAATTATCTTGACTTTTAAATATTTTTAAACGAAATCAAAATCCATCAAAGGTTCATGCATCAGATGAAAAATATCACAATTAAACAAGAGTTGAGCGAAGAAGAGTTTCAAAAAATTATAAGCTTTTGTGAATCATATTCAAATAATCACAATAAAAATGAATCTATCACATTTTGCAGTGAAAAAACAAAAGAGATCATACCAGCGGATGATGCTGGAATTCTATTTTTTACACTCTCCAAAGAACATATATCGTTGAGTAGTCACGATAAAAATATAATTATCAATGCCTCTTTTGAAGAAGAAAGTGCCATTCTTAATGCCTGCAAATTAAAGCAACCACTTATCATCAATGATGCCTCAAGAAGTTTTTTATACAACGACAAAATAGATAATTTTCATAATCTTCGAGTCAAAAGCATTCTACTTGTTCCGATAATGGACAAAAGTAAAACAAAAAATGTGATTGCACTTATTTGGGCTGTGATCGCCAAAGGCAATCTCAATCAATACACCCAAAAAGATATTGACTATATTGTAATTTTCTCCTACTTTATACGAAATCTTATCGAAACAGAGGCTCTTAGTATCGTAAATATATCAAGCGATACTATGGATTATAAAAATGCTTATGAGGAGTTGATACAAAAAAATAAACTTGAACATACATATTTTTCTTCCATTATTCATGATGTCAGAACGCCTTTGAACGCTGTTCTTGGATATTTAGAACTTCTCCTAATGAAAGAGAGCGATATAAATAAACAAGAATATATCGAAGTTGCACTCAAAAGCGGAGAAGCGATGATCGCATTGATCAACGATGTGCTTGATATATCTAAGATTTCTAGTGGAAAAATGGATATCGAAAAAGTTACTTTTTCTCCTTTTGTAGAGTTTTCTGATATCGCAAAACTTTTTTTTAACGCTTCAAGAAAAAAAGAGATCTATTTTGATTGCTATTTTGATCCGATGCTTCCAATAGAAATTATTTCAGACTACTATCGAATCAAACAAATTGTCAACAATCTTTTGAGTAATGCGATTAAATTTACACCAAAAGGCGGAGAGATTAAACTCAGTTTTTTATATATAAAAGAGGATGATGCAATTGAAGTAAGTGTAGAAGATACAGGAATTGGGATTGCAAAAGAGAAGCAAAAAGCAATATTTTCTCCATACACACAAGAGAAAAATTCCACCTCAAGAGAGTATGGTGGCACAGGATTGGGACTTAGCATTTCTCATCAGTTGGTGGTTTTATTGGGAGGAAAGCTTGAGATTGAAAGCGAGACAGGAAAAGGAAGTAGATTCTTTTTTAAAATCCCTTGCAATACCATTACTTATAAAAGCCTTTTTGACACTAAAATACTCAAAGATAAACGAATCTCACTTTTTCTTTCGGATATCGCAATTAAAAAGTGCAATTCGACGCTTAAATACATTGATAATTTTGCTTCACATTATAAAACAATAAGCGACAATAAACAATCCATCAGTGACCATATTGAGTCATTTGATACACTCATTATAATGCACCAAGATGCAATAATTCACGAGATGGAGATAGCAAGAGTTCTTGATGCAAAAAAGGCTGTTTTGGTTATCTGTGATATTTTACTTCAAGAGGAGTGTCGATTTAGTGGAAATGTCAAACGTTTACTTTTCCCTATTTTGCCAAACGACCTCTATGAGACCTTGATAGATTTAAATCAATCTGAAGAGGCAAAAAAAAGAGAAAAATACTCTTTCGAAGATGATATTGAACGAATACGCTCGAAAAATCTTTTAGCACTTGTCGTTGATGATAATCCAATCAATCTCAAACTTATGAGAGAGTTACTCAAAAACTTCGGTATTGCTACAGAGATAGCTCAAAACGGAGATAGCGCGATTGATATCATTTCTCAAAACAATACTATAGATTTAATTTTTATGGATCAAAATATGCCAATCATGAATGGAGATGAAGCAATTCGAATCATACGAAATGAAGAAAAAACAAAAAACCTTCATACAAAAATAGTGATTGGATTGTCAGGAGATGCAAGCATAGATGCTAAAAATACTTTTATAGAAGCAGGTGCAGACGATGTTTTGACAAAGCCTGTTCATCTTAGTCAAATAATAAAAACAATTTTAAAATATTTTTGATTTAAATACAAGAGAGAGAAGCAAAAGTTGATGATAAATCAACCTTCGCTTTTAAAATTAACTCATACCAAGCGTAGCTTTTTCAATCACTTTTTCCAAAGTCATTTTTGCCAAACCAACACTTGCACCTTTTTCAAGTACGACAAATGCATGAAGGTGTACTCTTTGATTTTTCCCAGAACATGTCATGATAATTGTTCCAGCATCAGCCACTACTTCCATTGTTTTTGTCATGCCAACACCAACTTTTTCTGTAGTGTCGTGAATATCTCGAAAACTTTCGTTGAAGTGCATTGAAAGCTCTTCGATACCTTTGACTTTTGTGCCGTCTTGCACAAGAATCTCTCCTGTGTAATCACTCACTACTGCACCCATGTATCCATTGACTTTTGATAAGTCTGCAAATATACTACTGTCGACCATTTTAACTCCTTTAAGATTGTTGTAAATCAATTTTAGTATTATCAAACTTAAAGAAAGATATTAGAAATACTTAAATGTCTTTGAATAAAGAGAGACAAAATTTGACCTAAATATATATTTTATTCAACTAA
>DYPM01000126.1 GCA_020719895.1 Sulfurovum sp.
CGGGATTTGTCATTGCGAACAAAGTGAAGCAATCTATGTTTTTAGAGGTTCCCATTATAGAAGCAAGACTATCTATTTTTATGTCTCTTATGTAAATCGGAGAGAGTTTAAAAAAGATAGATGTTGAAGTTTTGAATTTATTATCAGAGAAAAATTACCAATGCTAAAGCTAAAAATAGAAAAAATGACAAAAGAAATAGTTGAAGATGATAAAGATTCAAAATGATGAAGATATAGACAAACGCCCACTTAGCAAACTCATCAAAGACATCTCAAAAGAATTGGAGCTGATGTAATGACAAAACTACCCTACGGACTCAGTGACTTTAGGCGCGTGATAGAGGAGAAGTGGTATTACATTGATAAGACCAAGTTTATTGAACTCATAGAGCAAGAGCAGAGTTATCTATTTTTCCTTCGTCCACGGCGGTTTGGTAAGTCGCTGACGATTTCGATGTTGGAGTACTATTATGATATTTACTACAAAGATGCGTTTGGTGATATATTTAGAGATACTTTTATCTTAACTCATCCCACACCTCTAAAGAGTAGCTTTTATATTTTGCGGTTTGATTTTTCGGCTGTCGATACGACGGATTATGAGAGTAGTTTTAGAACGCATCTTGATATACGAATCGATAGTTTTTGCGATAAGTATCATATTCATAAGATTGAAACAAAAAATCCTATCAATAAATTAGAGGTTTTGTTTGTCTATTGCAAAAAACACAATCTCCCAGTCTATATTCTCATCGACGAATACGACAACTTCGTAACCAAACTTCTCATCAACGATATGAGTGCCTACAAAAATATAGTCACAACGCAAAATGCAATCTACAAAGAGTTTTTTACGATGCTCAAAGTTGGTACTACGGGAGCGGTTAAAAAGATGTTTATTACTGGAGTATCACCGTTGGCACTTTATGATGTGACAAGTGGAAGTAATATTGGTAAAAATATATCACTGTCTGAGAGATTTAACGATATGGTTGGAGTGACCAAAAGTGAACTTATTGATATGATACATTTTTATGGATTGGAGAATAAAAAAGAGTCAATTATTGCTCGGTGTGATGAGTGGTACAATAACTATAAATTTCATCAAAATGTAAAGCACACAATCTACAATAGCGATATGATACTCTACTACTTTGATAGCATAATACGAAACAATAGAGAACCAGATAATCTCATCGACACCAATGTACGCACCGACTATTCCAAACTCAAATTTCTCATCTACAGCAACCAAAAACTAAACGGTAATTTCAAGATGCTCAATCAACTTATTTTGGGTGAAAAGGTACTTGTCAATGAAATCAAAGACAACTTTTCTGCTTTTGAACTTGCAAGTAGTGATAACTTTAAATCCTTTTTGTACTCTTTGGGGTTTGTGACAATACGAAAAGAGTTTTTTAGATTAACACTTGAAATCCCAAATCAAACACTCAAAAAACTACTTTCGGAGTTTATTGATTATGCTTACGAGGAGTTTGAAGATAACAGTATGAATGTGGGCAGACTTAATGACTATTTGGCTCAATTAGCAATCAATAAAGATTTGCAAGTCTTTGAGTATATAGCACAGGTGATAAAGCAGAGCAGTTCTATACGAGACTATATCGACGGTGAAAACTTTGTCAAAGCCTATCTGATGGCATATCTAAATCTCAATCACTTTTATGAACTCAAAAGCGAAGTAGAGAGCAATAAGGGCTACATTGATATATTACTTGACCCAATCCAAGAGGAAGTTCCCTATGGTGTCATCATAGAACTTAAATATATCAAACGAGGTGAGTTTAATGAAAAGCTACTTCAAACTCAAATAACACAAGCCAAAGAGCAACTGGTTCAATATGATTTGGGCGAGAGGTATATCAAAATAGCACTTGTTTTTAAAGGATGGGAATTGATGTTTTGTGAAATCGTTTAAATCGACACAATTCCACTATAAAAGTTGATATTTTCATTCCCTCTTTAGAATCTATTGCGTTTTATTACTATACAATCGCATTCAAAAAAACACAGGAGTTCGGATGAAAAACTTACTATTTTTGATTTTATTTTTGTTCTCATTTCCGCTTTGGGCGGTTACTGAACTTAGCGATATTAATGTGACTGCGACAGAAAACTCAAATAATGAGACCGCACAAACACCGCTACTTCAAAGTGAAATCTTTCTTCCTGCTGCACCAATGCAAAAACAGATTCGCACCAAAGACGCATTGGAGATTGCAGGCTCAAATGGAGATCCTCTCAAATCAATTCAAACTTTTGCTGGAGTCGTTAGCACCTCAAATGACAGTTCAGGCGATATCTATATCCACGGCTCTAAACCACGAGAGACGCTTTTTAATATCAATCACCTTCGACTCGGCTACATCTTTCATTTTGGCGGTCTCTACTCGGTCATTGCTCCTGAAGCTGTAGATCAAATCGATGCTTATTTGGGAGGATTTGATACTACTTACGAAGCGATGGGAGCAGTAGTAGATATCACACCAAAATATCCAACAGGAAGCAATAAAGGCAGAATTCATATAGGAATGTATGATTCTGATTTTGCTTATGATATGAAGTTGGGAGAGAACACGTCTCTTTTTGTAAGTGCGAGACGAAGCTATTTTGATCTTTTTGCTGATGCGATTTTGGATGGTAAACTGTTCGAAGATGATAATGACAAAACCAAAAAAGTCACCTATACACTCTTTCCGCAGTTTTATGATATGAATTTTATTTTGGCACACAAAATGGAAAATCAAGATTTTGCATTGGAGTTTATCCGTGCCAATGACAAACTCAAAATCAATACCAACATCAATAAAAACAAAGACCCAATCGCCACAGGAAAAGTCGAAACAGATACTGCATTTACAACGATAGGATTGCGTTGGAACTACTATAATGATATCTATAGTGCGATGACACTTCTCTCTTATCTTGATACTGATGTTGATCTTGATCTCTTTAGTGCCAACTATTATGTCAATCTCAATCCTCAAATTACCACACTCTATCACCAGAGCGTTTGGAGTTTTGATCTACATACACCAACTATAGGATTTGAGATAAATCGTAATCGAACGCCTATCGATGCGTATGCGACAGGCAAACCCACTGGAAACGATTTTGAAGAGTTGGTGACAGACCAAACGCCTGTACGACTCAATAGTGTTTTTGTCGGTGTACAATATACGTTTTTTGCTCAAGATATTTGGAATATTACACCTACAAACCACTTTCGATATGGTGCAAGAGTATGGAAGACTGATTTTCAAGATTTCACAAGCGGAATAGATCTACGTCTTGCGTGGGTACACGATTTTGATGATACGCTCACACTTTCATTTGCAGTGGGAAAATATTCGCAATTTCCCGAAAACAGCTATCTTGTCGAAGGGTTTGGCAATCCAAAAATCAACACTTCTGAATTTTCGATTCACTACGCTTTTAATATCACCAAAACTTTTGAAAATGCAAGTCAATTGATTGTTGAACCTTACTTCAAAAGCTTTGACAATTTGGTGATTGATGATGCATTTGAAAAATATAAAGCAATAGGCGAAGGAAAAGCATCAGGCGTAGATGTGACCTATGTCGCAAACTTTCAATCTATCGATATGACACTCGCTTACACCTATATCAAAACAAGACGACAACTCTTCACCAACGACACGACGCAGTATCGATTTCAAGGTGATATTCCTCATACATTTCAGCTAAGTACCAAATATCGCTTTAGCAACCAATGGCGAATCTCGTCGCTTTTGCGTTTGAACAGTGGTACACCTTATACGCCAATCATTGCAACAGAGGATTTTGAATATCAAGGCAAAACCTACAAACGCCCAATATATGGAGCATACTACAGCCAACGCCTTCCTGCTTTATTTGATTGGGATATTCAGTTTGGCAAAACTTATTACCACAAAACAAACAGCATAGAGTACTCTATCGAACTGATGAACTTCTCTTCATTGTTTAAAAAAAGTATTCAAGCCTACACTTATGATGACAACTACAAAAGAGATGGTGAAGTAACAGGTCTTGGATTTTTACCTGCGTTGCATATCACGTATCGCTTTTAAAAAAGTGGATTGAT
>DYPM01000127.1 GCA_020719895.1 Sulfurovum sp.
AGAGACGACCTTCGGGTTGTTTCTGTTTCTTTATTTTTTAGCTTATATTTTTCTTCTCTTTTCTCTAAAAACTCCTTCCATACCTAAAACTTCCTTAAAAATCTCCTGAATCATTGTTACTGTTTTGTAATTACTTTATTGTATAGTTGCAAAAATTTTTACCCTTTGGAGTAGTTATGGTAAGACACCCTCAAAAGATAACACTGTTTTTCGCCTTGATGGCACTGCTTTGGACTCCATCTGCTATGGCAGAAGAGAAGATGGTCGAGTCTCTTATGAAGCTTAGAGCAGATGTAGAGATGCTCTACTCTCGTATCGACGAGAATAAAGATGCTTTTAAATCACAGATCAAATCATACGCTTTGCAGATTTCTGATACAGAAGCACAAATCAACCGTCAAGAGACTACGCTCAAGCTCACCACTCAAGAGCTTGAAAAACAAAAAGACAAGCTCGATGAGACAGCAAGTAAGACCAAAGATATCTCTCCGATGATCTTTAGTGCTATTGATAAGCTTAAGGCAGAGATTCAAGCAGGAGTTCCGTTCAAGATCGAAGAACGTATCGCTTCACTTGATCAGATTAAGTATGATCTTGAAAACAAAACCATCACACAAGAAAAAGCACTCGCATTGACATGGGCATCGTATGATGATGCATTGCGTCTCACTAAAGAGGTAGGACTCTTCAAGCAAGAGATTGAAGTAGATGGCAAAAGCACTCTTGCAAATATCGCCAAAGTAGGTTCTGTGATGCTCTTTTTTGCTACGACAGATGACCGCGTAGGATATGCCACAAAAGATGGTGATGGATATCGCTACAAAGTAGAGAGTGAAGAGGAGAGAAAAGCACAAATCGTAGCACTATTTGATGCATTACAAAAACAGATTCGCACAGGCTACTTTTCACTACCCAATGGATTGTTGCTACAAGGAGGTAATTAATGAAAAAGAGTTTTATTGTAATCATCGCTTTGGTCATCACTGTTTTTGGCTCTATCGCACAAGCAGACGAGTTGTCTAAGGCGTACGAAAAAGAGTATGCGTTTCTTAAGGCACAAAAAGCAGAGCTTTTGACGAGACTTAGGATTGATCGTCAAGAGCATGAAAAACGTTTGGCAGAAGCAAAAGAACGTGTCATCAACCTTCAGCAGATTTTGCTTGATATTAATGAACGTGTCAATAGCGAAAAAGAGACTCTCACTAAAGTCTCCAAGTCTGTTGATGACTCTTCAGAAAACTTTGATATCACTGTTAATGTCGTAAGTCAAGCACGATTGACACTTGAAACCTACGGTATCACACTACCAGATGACAATCAAACGACAGATCTTCAAAAGCTTTCCAAAGCTTTCAACACTTCGGCAAGTCTCTATATAGAACTCTCTTCACTTCGTAAATCCAAAGGAAGCTTCTATCTTCCAACAGGAAAAAAATCCAATGGAGAGATTGTCTTTGTAGGAAATGTCGCTGCTTATGGTATCGCAAACGAAGCAGCAGGAGCATTGGCACCTGCTGGAATGGGAAGATATAAGCTTTGGAATGCAGTCGATTCATCTGATGATGCCAAAGTCCTTTATGCAGGCGAGATGAAAGAGTCACTTGATATTTTTATCTATGAAAACCTTGATAAAGAGGTAGATTATGTCAAAGAGAAGACTTTTGAGGATTGGATGGAGGGCGGTGGAACTATTGGTTATATGATTATGTTGTTTGGAGTATTTGGTTTGATGCTTTTGGCATTTAGAGCATTTAGGCTTACAAGAGCCAAATCAAATGTTGTAGAGATTACCAACATCGTTGTGAGCAAAGTAGATAGTGGTAGAGGCTATGAAGCACTTGATGCACTTGAGGGATATAGCGGTTCTACGGCAAGGGTCGTCAAGGCGGTATTGCGAAATATTGACAAAGACAGAGAGCATGTCGAAGATGTCGTAATGGAAGCGATTCTCAATGAAAGTTCACAAATCGACAAATATGGTGCATTTATTATGGTAATCGCAGCAGTAGCACCTCTTATGGGATTGCTTGGTACGGTAACGGGGATGATTCAAACCTTTGATGTGATTACAGAGTTTGGAACAGGAGATCCTAAACTTCTTGCGGGTGGTATCTCTACGGCTTTGATTACCACAATGCAAGGATTGATTGTAGCTATTCCGTTGTTGCTTTTGGGAAATCTTGTCTCAGGCTGGGCGCAAAATATCAAAGATTCAATGGAGCAAAGTGCATTACATATCATCAATCTATATGAAAGAGGCAGGGCGTAATCCATGGATCCTATTGAGTTTGTCGGACGATTTGTGGACTTGATGAATAGTGGCGGATTGGTCATGTGGGTGCTTTTTGTATTTAATTTTGCTTTGTGGTATGGTCTTGGATTTCGTTATGTCATGTTGATGCGTGGCACAAAAGCAAACATAAGACATCTTGTAAATAAACGTCTTAGAAAAATCAAAGAAGACAAAGAAGACAAAGAAGACAAAGAAGACAAGAAAGAGCCTCGTTTTATGATCAATCAAGCCATTGAGAGTGCAATCGAAGCTAGCATACAAGCAAAAGCGATCGGTGCAGATATGCGTAAACATATCGATGGTGCTCTTTTTCCTCTTTATGTAGAAACAAAAAAATACTCAACAGTTGTGATTGTCGTGGTCATACTTGCACCTCTTATAGGACTATTGGGTACGGTTGATGGGATGATTGAGACTTTTGATGCGTTGCAGAGTAGTTCGATGTTTGCGCAAGGTTCAAGTATCTCAGGAGGAATCTCCAAAGCACTCTATACGACCGAACTCGGATTGGTCGTCGCAGTCCCTGGTTTGATTTTGGGGCGTATCTTGGACAAACAAGCAGATCGCTACGAACTGGAGTTTGAACAGATGACAGATATAATTTGTACAAAGGAAGAACTATGAGAATTAGACCCAAAAAACAAGAAGTAGAAAATGTCGATATCACCTCTATGATAGATATGGTATTTATTTTGCTTATCTTTTTTATCGTCAGTACTACTTTTGTCAAAGATATGAAGCTTGAACTCAATAGACCATCAGCCTCAAGCGGTTCAAAATCAGACGGCAAAGTAGTAAGAGTCTATATCGACAATAGCGGAGAGGTCTATATCGACAATCAACCCGTCAAACTTTGGGCGATACAAAGTAAACTAAGAGATTTGCTCCGAGATGTAGCTGAAAAATCTGTATTGGTAGTTTCAGATGATTCTATTCCTGTCAATAAACTGATTGATGTAGTCGATGAGTGCAGAATGTCTGGTGCAAAAGATGTAGCGATTTCGACCAGTAAAGAGATGGGATAATCTCCGATGTTGGCATATCATCGCAGAACTACCCTTGCAAGAAGGTATGGCTTTGTTTTTATGATTATCGGTACTTTTCTGATGATGGTACTTGTAGTATCGTTTAATGGAAAAGTAGGAAAAAAAGAAGAAAAAGTCAAACAGCCGATGCGTTATATCAAAACAGAAAAACAACCACCGAAGTCTTCAAAACCAAAACCAAAACCAAAACCAAAACAACAAAAAGCCACACCAAAAGCCCCAATGCCTGATATTGGTGCAATGCTTGGAGGAATCGCTATGGATATTCCTGAATTTGCTCCAGATGGTATAGAAGGTGATGCGTCTCGTATTTTGGGTGAAGCAGAAGCTGATGCCGCGATGAGCGAAGGAAGTGTCGATAGTAAGCCAACCGTACTTTCACGTACGCCGATGGAGTATCCTGCGTCAGCAGCCCAAAAGAAGATTAGTGGATACGTCATCGTCAATCTCTTGGTGGATAAAGATGGAAGTGTTGAGACAGCACAAGTGGTTGGTTCTAATCCCCCAGGCGTATTTGACGCAGTTGCTTTACGTGGTGTGCAGGAGTGGAAATTTACACCTGCCAAATACAAAGGCAATCCAGTCAAAGTGTGGGCAAAACAGAAGATCCGATTTGACTTGAATTAAGGTGAAAAAAATGAAAAAGAGTTATGAAATGAACCTTCCAAAAAATCAAAATTTTCACAAGAGCGACAAGTCGCGAGAG
>DYPM01000128.1 GCA_020719895.1 Sulfurovum sp.
CCCGCAATCTATCGCTATTAAGGAGAAGTGACTTGGCTCACCCATTCTAAATTTTGTTTGGCATAAGAGGCTTTGACCTCAAAGATTTTACGTGCTTGGGGGAAAGTGTTGTTGATCTCTTGAAGCATTTGAGCATAAGTTTTATCACTAAACACTCCGTCATTCCCATCAAATCCCATCTCCTCCATCTCTATAAATGATAAATGTTCATCTCTTAATCCGCGATTGGCATGGAGATGGAAATGGAGCTTGAATTTTTTGTTTTTTAACTCCAAAAGAAATGCCATCCACATCTCAAAGGTTTCACCACTCCATATTTTTGCATGTCCAATATCAAAACAAAAATGGATATGGTTAAAACCTTGTTGGCGAATATCATCAAAAAGTGTTCGATAGAAGTCAATCGACTCGTAAGTATTTTCGATATAGATAGCAAAATCATGCACTCTGCAGAGGGTTTCGGCTTGTCTGCACGCATCAATAAGAGATGCAAACATCTCTTTCCAGTAGAGTTTTTGTGATGTCATAGGCGAGGCAGAGATGTGCTGAATGCCATATGTTGCTCCTAAGTCTTTCGCAACGCAAATGACTGATTCAAACGCCTCAAACGTCTCATCGATGGTGATGAGTGGCATGATGCGATGATTGAAATGGATATTAAGAGGTGAAAATCCACGCACACTTTCTCTTATGGATTGATTATCAAAATAGAGTCCCAACTCTATTGGTATTTTTTGTTTTTTTGCTTGATTGACAATCTCAACAGTCATCGGTTCGTTTTTATCTACGATTTTAAATCCAGCATTTTGCATATAAATTCCTTTACTGTGTCGTTATCAAATAAAGCTTAGCACCTCCATGCTAAAACGTACACGTTCGTCTACGCTTTTTTGTATCTTCTCTTGATCTACTCTATTTACTCTATGAAGAGTTCCGTTGTTGTTGGCGATTTGAATCGCGAGTCCAGGTCTTGCATTGAGTTCCAACAAAAGTGGTCCGAGATGTTTGTCAAATACCAAATCCACTCCAAGATATCCCAATCCAGTAATCTCATAACATTTTGCTGCCAAATGCAAAATCTCTTCCCAGCGAGGAATATGTAGATCTAAAAAGTGATGTTTGGTGTCAGGATGAATCTGTATAGGCTGATTGTGTTGTACTGCGTTGATTGCTTTTCCTGTAGAAAGGTCGATTCCTACGCCAATTGCACCTTGATGAAGATTGGCTTTACCATCACTTTTTTGTGTTGGACAACGCATCATTGCCATAATTGGATAACCTCGATAGATAATCACACGAATATCAGGTACACCTTCGTAGCTATAGTTTTGAAAAATAGGATCAAAAATTACCAATTTTTCGATAATCGCCACATCATACCTGCCACCCAAAGAGTAGAGTCCGCTTAGAGTGTTGGAGATGTGAGATTTAATCTCTCCTAACCCTATCGCTTTTCCACTGCTTTTAAAAAATGTATTTCCCTCTCTATGTGTGATAACGATGATTCCTTTTCCGCCACTTCCGTGTGCAGGTTTGATGACGAAATTTTCATAAGGTGCCAAGATGGTTTCTATCTGTTTGAGCTGTGATTGCCACTCAATTGTAGCATAGAGTTCGGTGACGGTTATTCCAGCTTCGAGGGCAATTTTTTTGGTGATGATTTTGTTGTCCACCAATGGATATTTTCGGCGGTCGTTGTATCTACCGATCAATTCAACATTGCGGTAGTTCATTCCGATAATTCCTTTTTGGCGAAGTTTGCTAATAGAGGCAAAATGTAACATTTTAACGTCCTACAGGTGTAAAACGCATCAGTTCTGAAAGGCGATATCCTGTGTAGCGTCCGATGATAATTACCATCGCCAATACCACCAAGAGCATTTCAGGAAAATTAAAAAATAGATACGCCACATATTCGTTTTTCATCGCAAAATAGGTAAGTACTGCTACGATTAATGAACCTGAGCCTTGCACAAGCACTTCATGACCACCTTCTTCTTCCCATAGAATCGACATTCTTTCGATTGTCCATGAAAGAATAATCATTGGGAAGAAAGTGACACTGAGTGCTTCTGTGAGTTCTAGTTTGTAGCTTAAGATACTCATAACAGACATAATTCCAATGACAACAATAATCACCGCAGAGATTCTTGCGACCAATAAAAGATGCAATCGTGAGAGATAAAAACGGATAAAAAGACCTGAAAAAACAATCACAAAAAACATTATTAATCCATTGAGAAGTGTTGTTTGAAGAAATGTCAATGCAAAAAGTACGGGCATAAAAGTTCCCATAGTCCTAATCCCCACAAGAATACGCAAAATCACCACAATCAAAACACCAATAGGAATCAACAAAATTTGTTTAAAAGCATTCTGTTCAGAACTTGGCAAAGAGTAGAGTGAGAAGTTTAAAAAAGCACTATCTTCACCATAAATATGATCTTTGATAGATTCAGCGACTGGTGCTAAGGTTTGAATCACTGAAAATCTAAGTTTGGCCTTAGAGACACCTTCAACCACAAAAAGCGGTTCATTGCCTCGTTGCCAAATAAAAAAATTATCAGGTTTGACAATATTTCCTTTTTCAAAATCAAAATATGCCGATGTGCCATCTGAACGTTCTGTCTCTATCATTTCTGTGAGTTTTCTGTTTTTGAGATTGTCTTCAAGCAGTATCCCTTTGATTTTTCTAAATGGGATTTTTTGATACGTCAAAATTTTACCAATAAGAGAAATTTTAGTTTCATCTTTGATACTAAGTAGAACCTTGACGGACTCTTTGGGTTCTTTTGCATTCAGTTCATCGATGAGTCTTGCCATAAAGGTGATGTTGTTGGAAGAGTAGGTTTGTACTTTTTGGATGAGATCCATCACAGCTTTACGTTGCACATCTTCCCACACCATAAAAGTATTTTGAGTCTCTTCTTCGTTGGGTAGCAAAATCGAAGAAGAAGGAGCGTTGAAGTAAGGCTCGATAGAGAGTGTTGTTTTGTAAAAAATAGTCTGCTCTCCTTCAACCAATCGTTTTGACCATACGCCTCTTTCTCCCTCTTTGGTTTTGGAGATAGTGTAGCCAAAGTCAGCAGTTTCAGTCTCTTGAGAGATGATATGTATTCCATTTTGCGATTGAGGAAGTGTCATCGAGAGTGTTGCTGGTGCTTTTTCGCCTTGAAAATCAATTTGGGCAGTGAGAGTGTAATAAAACTTTTGAGTATGTGGCGTAAGCGGAATATTCAAAAACATAGCTTTGTACCAAACCGTAAGCAGACCGATAAGTGCTAATATAAAAGCAATGACAATGATTTGAAATCGAGATGACATCTACTCTTTCTCCTCTATTTTTGGTTCAATCGTAAATTGTTGGCTCACATCAACAACAAAGCGGTCTTTAATTACGTTGCGTCCTATGAGTAGCTGAAACTCAAAATTGCTTCTATCTTCAAGTGTCATTCTTGCGACCTCTGAAATTTCGCCAATCACAATACGAAGTTTGATAATTGGTCTACGTTTTGAATCTCCGCCATGTTGTTTGATGAGAACATGATCTACGACTTTGTGTTTGAATTTTTTGCCATCTATTTCTATCTCAACATACGATTTTCCATCTTCTTTGAACTCTTTATAGCTATCTACTCCAAGCGAACTTGTTTTTGCTCCTGTATCGATTCGAGCTTCAAATAGGATATTTTCAGGGAGAATACGCACCTTTTCGACTCCACCAATGATAGTTTTAGTAGTAGTGTTAAGGATTGGTTCTTCGATCATTTGAGTTGTATTGTTTTCTGTAGTGTTAGTCTCATTGTTTTCTTGTGTGAGTGTGGTTTTGGCGTTGTTGTGTGATTTTGACGAGATGTTATTTTTTGAGCTTCCATATGTCATAGACACGATGAAAAAAAGTGAAAAAAACAATCGCAGTGTAGATTTCATTGTATGCCTTTGGTGATTTGTAAGCAAAAATTATACTCTCTTAAATTGAACCAAATGATTAATTTTGAAACTTGAAACATATGGGAACCTCTAAAAACCCC
>DYPM01000012.1:0-3524 GCA_020719895.1 Sulfurovum sp.
GTACAAGTTTGCTAAAGCTTTGCCTTTGGCAAGAAAGGAGTCATTTTGACTCCTTATTTTTTGAGTTGATCAAATTTTGGATAGGTAAAGACAAGATCTCTATAGATCACAATCTTTTTGGACTTATCATCAATCGCGTACGCTTTGATTTTGACAGGAATTGAAACATCTGTATTGCTTTTGGCAAGTTGCTCAGAGGTCTCTAAGATCACAACCATTTTTGATTTTTTACCCGCTTCGATTGTGATTTTTGGATCTTGAGGGCGTACGATACGAATTTTGTCGTTATTGACCACTTCAAACGTAAAGGTGTGAGTATCTGCTTCGGTGTTTTGGATCAAAAAGAGATAGTCGTTTTGTACTACGCCATTGTCTATGACTTTATAAAGTCTCATTCCTTTATTGACATTGATAAGCATATGCTCTTTTTCGCTACCCATCACAAAAAGTGCAACCAAAATCATCACAAGTACTACAAAATATGCGATTACTTTGGTTCTAAAGTAGTTGGTTTTGCCTTCATAGCGTAACGCTTCTTTTTCACTTGACCATCGCACTAAAGACTCTTTGCCAAGTGATCCCATCACTTGTGTACATGCATCGACGCACTCAAGACAGTTGATACACTCAAGCTGAAGTCCTTTGCGGATATCAATATGTGTCGGACAAACAGTCACACAGCTCTCGCATGTTGTACACTCGGCATTAGGTTCGACGCTCAAAAGCTCTTTTTGTTTGCTAAATTGTTTGGCTTTTTCATTTCCGTGACCGTGATAAATCTCTCCACCACGCTTGACATCATAAATTGCCATAATCGTATCATCATCATAAAGCACCGATTGTACACGGCTATAAGGACAGATATAAACACAAAAATCCTCTTTAAGAAACACCACATCAATAATCAAAAAGAATGCGATTCCTAAAAAAAATCCCAAAAATGTCATGTGTTCATCTGGATCCATAAGATAGCCGAAAAACTCTTCAGGCGGTACAAAAAACCAAATAAAATCAGCGGCCGCAACCAATGCAACCAACGACCAAAGCAAAATCCCAAGCACTTTTTTGATTTTGTTTTCTGTGGTGCTAAAGTCTGGCTCTTTTTGTTTATTGCTAATACGTTTACGTAATCCTAAAATCTTTGTTTCGATCAAATCCCTGTAGATGACACGAAAAATAGTTTGAGGACACGCCCAACCACACCACGCACGACCACCAACGACAGTCGCCGCAAAGATACCAATAAAAAGCAACATCAACAAAAACGGCATCAAATAAAGCTCTTGCATATCAAAAACTGTTCCTGCAAGGTGTAGTTTTTTGTGATCAAAACTCAATAAAAAAATATGATTACCGTCAATTTTAATCCACGGCAACGCCAATGCGACAACGGTCGCTCCTACAAAAAACCAATATCTTTGGATGCGATAAGGAATCCAACTTTTGAGATACTCGCTTTTACTGATTTTTTTCTTTTCTTGTGTTTGTACTGCTTCCATTTTATAACACCTTCTGTTTTGTTTTCTCTTGTTCGAAAGGGCAGATCAATAGACTGCTCTTTGTCTCAATACCATTTTTATGAGGTTGTACCTCAATCCACGTCTCCGTAGCGACCTCTCTTAAGTTTCTTGATTCAATATAATCTTTGAGTGAACTGCGACTTACTTCCAGTGCTCTTGCGATTTTGCTTACATTGCTTTTTTTTCTTAGAAGCTCCACAATGAGAGGTTTGTGGATATCAAATTTTGACGAAGATCGACTTCCTTTGGGTCTGCCGATCTGTGTCGTTTTTGACTCCTCTGCCTCTCTTAAATCATCAAGTACTGGAAGCACATCAATCAACTTGCTTTTGCTGTCAATCACGATTTTGGGATGTATCACATAAAGTGTAATATCACGACTCAAAACACATGTAATCACCTTGATCAGCTCCTCAGTGTAGTGACTCACCACCGCCAAATGGGACACAATAATACAATCTCCCTTTAAAAGTGAGTGCAAAAAGGCTTCAAACTCTTTTCTCTCTTCGAACTTTAAAGCTCGCCCTGAGTACTCTATCACCTCTTTGTCAATCTCGATTTTTTGAGCCAATGAAAATGAGAGAATGTCACGTTGCTGTTCTGTCAAGGGATTTAATCCATGCAGTTGTCGTATATAGCTGTAAAACATTTGACTCCTTTATCATTTGTATAACTATAGGCTATTTGATGTTAAAACTAAATTAAACTAATACTAAAACCGTCATATATTTATTTTTTAATCGTCATAATTTATCTCTCAAAGAGGAGTATGCTACAATTGACGTTTGAAAAAATCAAAAGGACACAGATTGACACTTACGCATTTAGATGAAAACAATAAACCAAAAATGGTCGATGTCTCAGACAAAGAGGAGACGACGCGTATCGCTATCGCTTCAGGAGTGATTCAAGTGAGTCCTGATGCGTATCATGCTGTCATGAGCAATAGTGCCAAAAAAGGTCCAGTACTCCAAACCGCCGTTATCGCCGCAATACAAGGCGCCAAACAAACAAGCACGCTTATTCCAATGTGTCATCCATTGATGCTCACTTCCCTCAAAACTGATATTGAAGAGTTGCCTCACTTGCCTGGATTTAAACTCTCCGTCACAGCCAAACTTAAAGGACAAACAGGCGTAGAGATGGAAGCACTCACAGGCGTAAGTATAGGATTGCTTACTGTCTATGATATGCTCAAAGCGATAGACAAAGCCATGGTGATACGCGATATTTGTCTCGAAGAAAAAAGAGGTGGAAAAAGTGGAGATTACACCAAAAGTAACCAAAACATCTAAAGAAGCAACGCACTCTGTAAAAGGAAAAATAGATGATAAACATCGAAGAGCTCAAACCACTTATCATAGAGAGACTCAAACCACTCAATCCCGATAAGATTATCCTTTTTGGCAGTTATGCGTACGGCACGCCAAACGAAGAGAGTGATATTGATCTGTTTATTACAAAAAAAGGGTTTGATGATCACATAGAAGCACGTGCGATGATTCAACTTAGAGATTTGATGAAAAAATACAAAATAGGATTTGATATATTAAGTGGTAGCGAAGAGGCAATTCTTGAAAGAACAGATCCGTTTTATCAAATAGATATCTTGCAAAAAGGAGTGAAAATATATGTCAAATAAAACTCACGCCAAAGAGTGGTTAGAAAAAGCATATCATGATTTTGATTCTGCAAATATACTTTTTGTATCAGGTCATTATACAGACACTATAGGATATATCTATCATCAAGCACTCGAAAAAATATACAAGTCTATTATGGCTTTTGAGAATATTCCTATTCTAAAAACACATAATCTTATTGAGCTAAATGAGATTGCAGATAAGTATTTTGATTTAAATCAAGACGACCTTATCATCTTGGGTATAGCTACAACTTATCATACGAAACAAAGATATCCATCCATCAACAAAACACTGCCAAACAAAGATGAGATTCAAAAAGTAAAAGAGTTAACCGCGTTTCTTTTTGATAAAGTATGCA
>DYPM01000012.1:3624-17802 GCA_020719895.1 Sulfurovum sp.
TGCACCATCTTAGAGATAGACAAAAGCGAGATTGTATGATAAATATCGAAGAGCTAAAACCACTTATCGTAGAGAGACTCAAACCACTCAATCCTGATAAGATTATACTTTTTGGTAGCTATGCGTACGGCACACCAAACGATGAGAGTGACATTGATCTGTTTTTGATGAGAGATGTAGAGGCGAATTGCGCAAGGGATTTAAAAGTTAAAGCAAAATTACAATTGATGGATTTGATCTTAGAGTACAAAGTGGGTTTTGATATTTTAGTTGCATCAGAAGAGTTTGTAAAACAAAGAGAAGATTATTTTTACAAATTGGATATTTTGCAAAATGGAAAGGTGATTTATGAATAAAATCTCTTCTAAAGAGTGGTTAACCATTGCATATCACGATTTGCAATCAGCAATAATACTTTACAAAGCAAATCATTATACAGATAGTATAGGCAATGATTTGCAGCAATCAATTGAGAAAATCCTCAAATCAATAATGGCATTTCAAAATATCAAAATCCTCAAATCGCATGATTTATTGGAGATTTATCAAAGCGTAAAAGATATGATATATTTGGAAGATGATGAACTGTTGATTTTGGCATTGGCTACTGAGTATTTCAAGGAGGGCAGATATCCCAATCCTAATTACTCTTTGCCTCCAAAAGAGGAGATAAAAGAGGTTTTGGATTTTACCAACTCTCTTTTTGATAAAGTATGCATCATCTTAGAGATAGACAAAAGCGAGATTGTATGATAAACATCGAAGAACTCAAACCACTTATCGTAGAGAAAAAACAGTATAAATTCAAAAAATAGGAGAATGTAATGATACAAGCTATTATTAAAAAAGGCAAAGTGATAGGCGAACAGATACCGACACCAAATGTCTCAAAAGGC
Organism: Sulfurovum sp.; assembly: GCA_020719895.1. Taxonomy (GTDB): domain Bacteria; phylum Campylobacterota; class Campylobacteria; order Campylobacterales; family Sulfurovaceae; genus Sulfurovum. The sequence goes on from DYPM01000012.1 coordinate 4,521, forward strand.
TCTCTTCTTATCAAAGTGGTCAATAGTTGTATTTCGGCAGGAACAGAGATGAGTGGCGTGACAAATAGTGGCAAACCGCTTATCAAAAGAGCATTAGAACAGCCCGCACAAGTCGCCAAAGTGATCAGTATGGCAAAAACTATCGGACTACAAAAAACGATAGCCAAAATCAAAGGGACACTTGATGCGGGAAATGCTACGGGATATTCGATTAGCGGTGTGGTGATCGCCGTTGGTGATGGCGTGGATGGTTATGAAATCGGCGATAGAGTGACTGCTGCGGGTGCTGGAATCGCAAATCATGCCGAATATGTAGATGTGCCACAAAACTTAGTGATGAAAATGCCTCAAGCACTTGACTTCAAAGAAGCCTCCACCGTTACACTTGGCGGGATTGCGATGCAAGGCGTAAGAAGAGCCGATGTGCGGTTTGGTGAGTTTTGTGTGGTGACGGGAGCTGGTATTTTGGGGCTTTTAGCACTTCAGATGTTGAGACTAAGCGGTGTGAGAGTAGCAGCGATTGATTTGGATGAATCAAGACTGGCTATAGCCAAAGAACTTGGAGCAGAGATTGTCATCAATCCAACCAAAGAGGATCCGATCAAAACAGTGGAGAGTTGGAGTGGCGGATATGGTGCGGATTGTGTGCTTTTCACTGCAGCGACAAGCTCCTCTGCACCACTCTCTCAAAGCTTTCAAATGACAAAGAAAAAAGGCAAAGTGGTCTTAGTTGGCGTAGTTGGCATGGAGATAAACCGTGGCGATATCTACGCCAAAGAGCTTGACTTTATGATCTCTACCTCTTATGGTCCGGGAAGATACGACAGCAGTTACGAAGAGAAAGGGTGTGATTATCCTTATGCGTATGTGAGATGGACAGAGAACAGAAATATGACTGAATACTTAAGATTGGTAAGCACAGGCGATATAAAGCTTGATAAGCTTATTAATGGTGTTTATCCTATCGAGCAAGTCACTGAGGCGTATGAGTCTTTGAAAGCCAACGCTAAGCCGCTGATGGTTTTGCTTGATTATGGCGAGGCGGAGCTTGGCAGAATTCACGACTATCTTACGCAAGAGAAAAAAGTCATTTTGAATCATACGACAAACGCAAACAAATCAATTATAAACGTCGCACTTATCGGTTCGGGTGGTTTCGCTACAGGTATGCATATGCCAAATATCGAAAAACTCTCCACCAAATACAAGCTTCACGCTGTAATGAGCAAAACAGGACACAAAGCCAAAGCAGTTGCAAAACAGTACGGTGCAACCTACGCGACCACAAATTATGAAGATATCTTGGGCGATAAAGAGGTCGATTTGGTGCTTATCGCTACACGTCACGACTCACACGCCTCTTTGGCGCTGCAAGCACTCAAGGCAGGCAAACACGTTTTTGTAGAAAAGCCTCTTGCGACACATCAAGAGGAGTTGGAGCTTATCAAAGCATTTTATCAAAGCGATGTGCCAAATAAGCCCGTGTTGTTTACAGGTTTTAACAGAAGATTTAGCAAATATACTACCGAGATAACAAAACACACTTCAAAAAGAACCAATCCTCTTTTTATCTACTATCGTATGAATGCGGGATTTATAGCACTTGATCATTGGGTACACGAAGATGGAGGAAGAATCGTTGGCGAAGGGTGTCATATCATCGATTTGATGAGTGCAATTGTGGGTGAAAAAATCATCTCTATCTGTACAGAGAGCCTTACACCCAAAAACGAAAAATTCTCAAGCACTGACAACAAATCAATCATACTCAAATACCAAGATGGTTCAGTAGCAACGATTCATTATTTCGCAACAGGAAGTAAAGAGCTAAGCAAAGAGTATATGGAAGTGCATTTTGATAATAAATCAATCATTATGGATGACTATAAATCACTCAAGGGCTATGGTATCAAAGTCAATGAAATCACAACAAACATCAGCGAAAAAGGGCAGTTTGAAGAACTCGAAGCACTCTATGAAACTTTAAGTGGCAAAACAAAAAAATGGCCAATAGAGTTTTGGGATATGACACAAACAACAGAAGTGAGTTTTGCGGTATAGAGCAGTTCAAAAATAGAAAGCTACACGACCTCGATAAAAACCTCTTGCTATGATATTATTTTGCTATGACAAATGGTTTTAAACAACTCGCACTGATTGGTTCAACTGCTTCTGGGAAAACTGCTTTGGCGATTCGTATCGCTCATCAGCTAAATGCAGTGATTCTTTCGTTGGATTCTTTGGCACTCTATCGTGAGATTGATATTGCTTCAGCCAAACCGACACTTATGGAGAGAGAAGGAATCACACACTATGGCATTGATATTCTAAATCCCGATGAACGCTTTGATGTGACGCTCTATGCACAGCTTTATCAAGAGGTCTCTCAAGAAGCAATAGCACTCAATAAAAATTTAATTATTGTTGGCGGTACAGGATTTTATCTTAAGGCACTCATTGATGGGATGAGTCAATTTCCTCTCATTACTCAAGAGACGCATTGTCAAACACAATATGCACTTGAAGAGTTGCAAAAGAGTTATCAGATGCTCTATACACTTGATCCAAACTATATGGCGATGATTGCACCAACCGATCGTTATCGAATCGAGAAAATGTTAGATCTCTACTTCCAAACCCAAATGACACCTTCGCACTATTTTGCCAAAAATCCACCTCAACCGATTATCACACAAAAATTGCCTCTCTATGAGATTGAGATTCCAAGAGATATTTTAAAAAAAAGAATTCTTCTGCGTACGCACAAAATGATAGAAGAGGGATTGATTGATGAAGTATGTAAACTTGAGAAGAGATACACTCGCACGCCAAATAGTATGAAATCAATCGGAATCAAAGAGACATTGGCATATCTTGATGGAGTTTACAACAAAGAGGCATTGAGAGAACAGATCTCTACGCACACAGCACAGTTGGCAAAACGACAAAACACCTTCAACGCCTCACAGTTTGAGAATGTGACAAAAGGAAGTGTTGAGTTGTTGTATGAAGTGATTTTAAAAAAACAAATGAAGTGAACCTCTAAAAACTATATTTTGGATTGCTTTGGCTTTTGCAAAGCCTCGCAAAGACAGGATTCGTCATGGCAAACGTTGTGAAGCAATCTATGTTCTTAATGTTCCCAAAAGTTGATTGCCTACGATTTCGCTGATATAGACAGTGTATGTTTTGCCAAATTCAACCAGAAGATCAGAGGTGTCATTGATAAGAATCTCTCCATCAATCTCAACAGCCCAACTTAAAGGACGTGCCGATAGGAGAAGTTCGTGTTCTTCGCTCTCTTTTTCTACGACTGCCTTGATCTCTTTGCCGACCATTTTTTGAAGTGAGTTTTGCGTAGAACGTGAGACTATCTCTGCGAGTTTTTGAGTCTGTTGGGTGATTTGTGCATCATCAAGTTGCTCCATCGTGTAAGCAGTTGTGTTCTCTTCGTTGGAGTAAGCGAAGATATTGACACGATCAAATCCAAAATCCTCAATAAACGCACAGAGTCGTGCAAAACTCTCTTCGTTTTCGCTTGGATGTCCTGCGATGAGCGAAGTTCGAACAAAAGCATCAGGTTTGCTTTGCATATGTTTCAAAAGTGCAATGGTTTTCTCCTCTCCAAAACCTCGCTTCATTCTTTTGAGCATACCATCATCAATGTGTTGTATTGGCATATCATAATAGGTATCAAACACCTTTGAGTTGGCGATCGCATCGATAAGTTCAAAAGATGTTGTGCTTGGATAAAGATACAAAATTCGAGCAGATTGTACGCCTTCAATCGACTCAATCGCCTCAATCAAAGAGAGAAGTCCATCTCTAAGTCCCAAATCTCTACCAAAACTTGAAGAGTCTTGAGAGATAAATGAGAAGTCATAAAATCCTCTTGCCACAAGAGACTTTACTTCTTTTTTTACAGACTCTATCGTACGTGAGTGAAGTTTGCCTTTAAAGCTTGGAATGGCACAAAAAGAGCATTGTTGATTGCATCCTTCGGCGATTTTGATATAAGCGTGATAGTTTGAACCTGTGATAACGCGTTGTGCATTTTCAGTCGCAAGATAGACTTCTGGAGTAAATCGACTCTGTTTAGAAGCGATGAGCTGGTCAATTTTGTCATAGTCGCCCACGCCTGTAAAGATATCAATTTCGGGAAGTTCTGCTTGAAGCTCCTCTTTGTAGCGTTCTGAAAGACATCCACTCATCACTAACAGTGAACCTTTTTTTCGATCTTGATGAAGTGTAAGAATCGTATTAATACTCTCCTCTTTGGCCGCATCAATAAAACCGCACGTATTGACAATAATCACATCTGCTTTGTTGCTTTCATCAGTGAGTTGATAGCTTTGAAGTCGCCCCAACATCACCTCGCTATCCACAAGATTTTTGGTGCAACCGAGGCTAACAAGATGGAGTTTTTTGGTCATTATTTTTGCCTTATTTAATAGAGTTCTTGCAGAGCTCAAAATAACGTCTAATGAACGTTATGGGTTGTCTTCGTGCATGAGGACTCACGCACTTCGTGCTTAGACTTCTTGTTTTGCAAGAAGTCTATTACATTTAATTCGAAACCGCTTGTGTTTGCTTATGCGTTTGTCCGTTTTGATCTACAGAGATCATACGATTTTTGGGAATCATAAAGGAAGTTTTGGCAACACCTCTAACAGACTCTTGAATCATCTGATCATAAAGATAAATATCGTGCATAAAGTAGTCAATACCGTGTTTTTGCACTACCGTAAAGTAGAGAATATGCATTGGTATGGAGTTTTTAAACTTAATAGTGCTTGGTGTGTTGCTTTGAAATATTTTATCAAGTTGGTTTTTGGAGTAAGAAGAGGGACTGTATGGAAGAAGTTGTTTCATCAGTTCAAACTGCTTTTGTACGCGCATACATCCAGAGCTGTAGACACGATAGCGATGATTAAAGAGTTCTTTATTGTCTGTATCGTGTAGATAGACCAAATGAGGATTTGGAAACATAAACTTCACTTTACCCAAAGCGTTCTCTTCTCCTGGCATTTGCACGAAGCGATAAGGCACTGTCTTGTTTGGGCTGTCGTATTTGGAGAGCATGGCGTAGTTTACTTCTATCTCTTTGTTTCCTTGATACACTTTGATGTGATGTTCATGGAGATAGTTTGGCTCTGTTTTGAGTACGGGAATAAGGTCTTTGACAATAAGATTATTAGGAACTGTCCACGTAGGATTGAGTGTCATAAACTCCATCTCGTCCTTAAAGAGTGGCGTTGGACGATCAAGCCGTCCTACAACCAGCTTCGACTCAAGTCGCTCTTTGCCACCTCTATAGTAGTGAAGTGTAAATTCAGGAACATTCGCTTCGATACGATCTGCTTCAAATCTTGAAGGATAGAGTTTCATTTTGTCAAGATTTGTAATGATTTGATTGATATAGAGGTAATTTGGCTGATTGAGATAGTAAAGTGTGATATTGTCGATACCATTCTCTTTGTTGATATTGTGTGAGTCTTGAAATCGTTCGACCGCTTTTAGCAATGCAGCATCATAAACGCCATCAAGTGGTGCATTTTTGGGATACTCTCCTGTGATTTGGAGGCGTTTTTTGATTTTAAGTACCACTTCACTTACGACATCTGTAGGCTGAGGTAGACGATATGGAATTTGTGGAAATGCTTCCATTTTGCGATATTTTTGGAGTAAAACCACTAATGATCTATAACGCTCTTTGAGTGGAAGAAGATCATTAAATGATGCTTTGATACTGTCACTTTGAATCGCTTGATATAGAGTAGCAGAATCAATCATCGGCTTTGTCGTCATCTCCCAGTGTGCATTAACGCCTTCACTTCTTTTGAGTCCTCTGATTTTATTTTGCACCACTCCCCAATCAATATCACCACGCCAAACAAAATCACTCAATCGCACAAAGCTATTGGTCAACAAAAGGTCAATCGCTCCTTGATAAGCATCATAAAACTCTTTTGGCACTGCACCACTGTCAAGCTCAAAATAGAGTCCTTTGATCATAGAGAGGTCAAAAGATTTGTTTTTGTAGTTGTAAAGAGGATTTTCAAGAGCGTTCATAAGTTCCAAACGACGCCGTGTGTCTTTTGGTTCTACCCAAAATGGTGCGTAGCCTGATTGTTGATAGAGTGAACTAACGATGGATTTATAGGCACTCTCATTTTGAGCATTGAGTAGCATCTGAATGTGTGGTGCAATGGGTGATTGTACAATTGGCACTTGTGTTGGCGACTCCTCTTGCGGTGAAGAGGTGTCAGGAAGAGAGTATTGTTGTTTTTCCTCCATAGTTTCAAATAGCTCTAAAAGATTTTTTGCGTAAGACGCATTTAAGCCGACGACGAGGATCAAAAAAAGTGTTTTGAAAAGGTTCATTTATTTCTCTTTGTAGTGTTTATCGATAAGTTGAAGGTATTTGAGCGGGGTTGCATCTTTCATCGCTTGAGCAAGCCACCGTATTTGAAACCATGCAGCACCAGAGTCTCGTAATTCAAAGTAGTTTTTGAGACTTCGAATATTGAAACTCACCACCATATCTACTTTCCAGTTATCAGTGACAATATGTTTGAATGCATCTCCTACATTGCGTTTCTTTTTGCCTTTTTGGAGTGCTTCGTAGAGTTCTTGCGGATTGTTCTCGTGTTGTTTTAGAAGTGACAAAGAAGAAGGTGCGATACTGTATGAAAAAAACTCCTCATCTCTATACTGATAGAGTAATTTCTGATAAATCGCACGAATCTCTATCTCAAGATAGGCACTATCGACAATCACAAAAAGATCAAGTTCAAACATCTTCTCCAAAAAAAATTCAAACGCTTTTTCGCTCTGAAGTGACGCTACAAAAGCATTAATCACCGATGACATTGTGTAGCGTGTACTTCGTACTGAAATTGCCTGAATTCTATGGCGAGCGTGTTCTTGTAATACGCCACGACTTGTACCGCGTATGAGATAGCTAAGTGTGGCGTGCTCCATAATAGAGTAATGGTGGCGAACCCAAGCAAGACTCATTAGAAGTTCTGAATGTTCTATGGCATTGATTGCTTCAATATCAAGAGACGCCATCGCCTCTTTCACTGAAGCATTTTCGGAGAGATCAAAACTATCATAACACGTACGTGCCGCAATCTCTGCTACTCCAATACCTGAGGCGTGAAGAAGTGTAACAATCGGCTTTTGGTAATTAAAACTATACATTTGCATGAAATTTATTTACAACTTTATTTAGAAAATAGGATTAAGGTATAATTGAAACCCCTAATTAGACACAAGCTCTGCAAGAGCGACCAGTCGCGAGAGCTGTCTGCTGAAGACCTAATTTTTGGCTTTGCCAAAAATTTGAGAATTATTCAGATATTATAATTATATCTAACTTCCTCCAAAGGCAACCTATGAAGCCATCTCATCGTTTTTTTGCATTTGAAGAGGATTTTCGAGATCCTTACTCTCGTGATAGAGATCGCATTATTCATTGTGGTTCATTTCGACGACTTGAGTACAAAACACAAGTGTTTCTCAATCACGAAGGAGACTATTTTCGTACGCGTTTGACGCACTCATTGGAGGTGAGCCAAATCGCACGAACACTCTCGAGAATGTTGGGACTCAATGAAACACTCTCTGAAGCAATCGCACTCTCTCATGATATAGGTCACACGCCGTTTGGTCATGTAGGCGGTGATGAGTTGGACAAACTCTTGAGAACTGATGGCAGTAATTTTGGGTTTGATCACAACTTTCAATCATTTAGAGTTCTTACCAAATTGGAAAAACGTTACAAATCATTTGATGGTCTCAATCTCACCTTTGCTACACTTGAAGGTGTTCTTAAGCATTCGTTTCCTTATCATAAACCTTTTGTGGAGAGTTTGGATGAGATTTTCAAACTCGACAAACACCCTTCGCTTGAAGCGATGATTGTTGATCATGCTGATGAGATCGCTTACACTTCGCACGATATTGATGATGGCGTCAAATATGGATTGATTGGATTTGAACTATTAAACCACAATCCACTCTGCCAAAGAGTCGATGCAGTGGTACAAACCGAAGGAATCAAACGCGATGAGCCACTCTATCGTCACCGTTTTGTAGCAGGACTGATTAAGTTATTGGTGGAGGATTTTATCGCACACTCCAAAACCACCGTCAAAGCAGTACGACAAGATACGCCTATTGTTGCAACGCTTGATGCTTCTGTGCCACTTCCTGTAGGTTTCTCTACAGAAATTGCCACAGAACTAAAGATGCTCAAAAAGGTATTGTTCCAAAAACTCTACCGACACGAACAAATCTCACGCAAAATGTACGCGGGCAAACAGTGTATCGGCGGATTATATCGAGCTTTTTGTGATGATATTGATCTGCTTCCATTGCCACAAAAAGAGCTTTTAGAGAGAATCAATAAAAAACGTGTGGTGGCAGATTACATCTCCACAATGACAGATCGCTATGCGATGAAAACCTATCACGAACTCTACGGCTATATGTTGTAATGTCAATCAAAAAAAGATCTTAGGAAGACCTTTGCCTTGCAAAATTCCTGCAATATCAAGCGTAAAAGCAACAGAGATATGTAGTCCAATCCCTCCAAGTATCGAGCCAGAACGAAGTGCTACCAATCCCAAAAAAATACCAAAAACAATAGAACTCAGTGCTTCAGGCCACAACTTCGGAAGATGAACCGCCATATATGGCATTAACATCACCGCAATTGAGAGACCTCCCAATGGAAGTCGCAAACCAAAAAGTAAAAATCCACGAAAAAAGAACTCTGTAGAGACAAGTAGTGTCACATAAAGCATTTCCCACACCACAAAATCAAACCAACTTCGTGATGCTTGATGGTAAAAAGGATAAAAATCTGCAAAACTTTGACTATTGATGCTTAGTATATACATAGAGATCATCAACACCAACATCGAAACAATATAAAGCTTTTTGTGTTTAAATGTATCTCCGATTTGCCAACCATATTGATTGAGAGGTTCGCGAAATACAAACTTTACCGTAAGCATAGGAATAATAAGCAAAAAGAACGCCAACACAAAAATGCCATAAAAGTGTTCAAAAAGTTCTTTGTAATGGTGATTGATGATTGCATTGAACCATTTACCCGATGGAATAGAAAATATTTTTTCAAGTTGCAATACAGCATCATAAAGTAAGGCATGACTTGAGAGATAATGAATCGCAAATAAACACACAGTTGCCACAACAATAGTAATCCACGCACGTCTGCGATAGAAGTTTATTTTGTCTTTGCGAGTTGCATAAAGCATATCCGCATCTTGATTGGCACGAAGAATAGGCTCGTAAAAGAGTGAATGTAGAAATTGAAACATAAGAAATCCGCCTTTATTTAAGTGTGATGCGGGCGGAATTATAGCATTTGACGATACGTTAAAGCTGTGGCAAAGCAGGTGGGATTTTGGCACTGTCGTTGATATCAGGCACAGATGGAACACTAATAACATTTTGGACATCTTTTTTGTCGTTGCTACAGGCGGTGATGGCAAGTAGCAATAATATTGCAATCATAATATTTCGCATCTTTTTCCTTTTGGTTTTTACTTTTCAAATACGGACGTATAGAGAAGGTCGCCCGCAAAAAAGGTGACATAAGAGTTTTTATTCCAATCATACACGACTGCTCGCCCATAAGGAGAAGCATTGATGGTTGCATTGATTTCAATGAGCGGTTTTGTAGTGTTGTTTTCTACTGCGTAAAGAGCGAGCGAACTTACACCGTTGGCAACATACGGCACACCAAATATAGTGTCGTTTGGTCTATATACAAACGCTTTTGGATCATATCCAATTGTGCTGTAGCTATCTTTTGGAAGTGTGATTGTTGTTTCTACTTTTGGATTTGTGTAGATTGGATTGATATTAAATAGTACGATTTTTACACCAAGCGTTGCACCTGTATCGTCTGCATCTCGACCGATTCCAAGCAGTAAATCCGCACCAATAGGATGTAAATAGTCTGAATAACCGTCTATTTTTAACTCTCCTGTTTTGTATGGGCTTGTTGGATCAGATAGATTTAGCACATAGAGTGGATCTGTTTGTTTGAATGTGACGACATATCCTCTTTCGCCTACAAATCGCACACCATAAATTGTCTCATCTTTTTCTCCGAGGCTTTCGAGTGTTCCTTTGACATCAAGACTTTCGCCATCTTGTTGAAGCGTATAAAGGCTGTTTTTTGTTCCAGCACCACTCCACGAAAACCCTTGCGTAGAGGCGATGCGAAGCGTATTGTTATATTCATCCATCGCGTATTGATTGAGAAGTCGTCCCCACACTTTGCCTGTCGCTTGATAGCTTAAATTGGCATCTAATGCAAATTTATAGAGTGTCGAACGCTGTTGATAATAAGATCCAAAAGTGTAATAAAACGGATAGTTTTCGTTTACAAGATAGAGTGCATTGGTGGAGGCGTAGAGATGATTTGCCTCGCCGATATAAGCGTTGCTTTTGAGATAATCGCCATTTGAAATATCAAACGCACTCAAAGCAGTGATAGCAGTAGACTCTTTTTGGTTGGCAGAAGCATAAAGAGTGGTGTGATCAATAAAAGTGTGATTGCCTTCATTGTCGTATCGCCGAGGCAACAGTGTAGTAAAAGTGATAGTTGGATTGTCATAATCATAATAGTAATACGCCTCTTCCTCGCTAAAAATCCCCGAACACTCTGTTTGTGAATCTTCAGTCTGTGAATCTTTTATCGTAAATTCAAGAGGTTTGTTTTCGTTCGTATTGGCATATATTGGTTTGATAGAGTCGTTTTGATTTTTGCACTTCGCAGAAGGCTCTACTTTGATTTTTGGATAGTCAATCTTGTAATTAGGAGAAAAACGGCTTACGGTGTAGAGAATACCATCATGAAGTCTACTTGTAAAAAGTGAGCCATCGATGGTATGTTCGGCGATTTTCAAAGGAGTCTCATTGTCTGAAACATCATAAAAAGTGATTGTAAATTGTGGAGAGGCGGGATTGATATAAGAAGATTTGACGCCACTATCTTCTGCTATTTGATTTGTCATTATTGTATACATAGAGTCATTTTGTGAAAGAACTACCAAACGTTGATTTAAAAGATAAAAACTATCAATGATGCGATTGTCGTCTATTTTGATGGTGGCGATAGGTTCGTTACTTCTTTGAGCCAATCGTTCAAAAGTGTAGACTGCTATTGTTTTTTTATCTGACAAAAGATGATAGAGCGTAGTGTTGTTGTCATTTTTGAGAATATCTGATTCGTCTACGCCTTCGACTTGAATATTGGTTTGAGAAGCATTGGTATTTGTGGCAGTAGCATAAACCTCTTGCATACTTTTAGTATCATCTACAACTCCTGTTTGAAGTGTATAGTAGAGCATCGGTTTTGATGAGGCTGCGATACGTGATTTAATCTCTTTTTGCATCTCTTTATCGGAGGCAAATGTACTAAGCGTCGAACTTTTTTCTACTAAAGAGATACTCTGTTTGGTTGGAGATTTGACCCAAAATCCTTCACCACTTACAATATCATTGGTTGGTGTGTACGATATATTTTTGATAGAAGAGTCATAAAATTCCCATTGTGATTGCAGATTGTATTTCCAGAGTGTCATTCCCTCAAAAATCTTAGGCGATACAACCATATTTACAGGTAAAGAGACAAGATTCCACCCCTCTTCAAGCAAAATCGTATCGCGGTTTCCACTCATATCGACATCTTTTGGTTTGGTTTCGGGCAGAACAAGACTCCACGCCTCGCTACTATAAACCCAAATTCCTTGCCACGCCTTGAGTGAAGTAATTTTTTCTATATTTTGCTGTTGCATTTTATAAGCAATAAGTTTATCTATAGAGTAGCCTTGCCACTGTTGTGTTGTGGCATCAAAACTCCAAACTTGTATTACTTTATCTGCTGGAAAAATGGACATTGTATTGATACCAACACCACTTCCGATCATTTGCCAACCTTTTTTGACTATCAGAGTTGTATCTGCAATCGCAAAAACCATCACACCAAAAAAGAAAAAAAGCAACCGTTTCATACACTACTCCTTCAAAATGTAATAGAAAATATTCTATCATAAATGGCAAAAAATGTGCAATTTCAGTAGACTAAAGTCCTGCTTCCTGAATCGCTTCGGTTTGTGCGTGTTGGATGAGTGGATCAATCACAAGATTGAGTTTGCCGTTTGTCATCACATCTTCAAGAGCATAAAGTGTGAGTCCGATACGGTGGTCGGTGAGGCGGTTTTGTGGATAGTTGTAGGTGCGAATCTTCTCTGAACGATCTCCTGAACCTACTTGAAGTTTTCGTTGACTTGAGGTCTCATCAAGCTGTTTTTGGAGTTCGGCTTCGTAAATTCTTGCTTTGAGAATCTTCATCGCTTTGTCTCTATTTTTGTGTTGTGATTTTTCATCTTGAATCGCCACTACAATTCCCGTAGGAATGTGTGTCAATCGTACCGCAGAGTCGGTTGTATTGACTGATTGTCCACCACAACCACTGGAGCGATAAACGTCCATTTTGATTTCGTTTGGTTTGATATCCACCTCAACATCATCCACTTCAGGAATGACAGCAACGGTGATTGCAGAAGTGTGAACACGTCCTTGCGTTTCAGTATCAGGAACACGTTGGACTCGGTGAGCTCCTGCTTCGTATTTGAGTTTAGAGTAGACACTGTCTCCTTTGATAATCGCAATCAACTCTTTGTAGCCTCCTGCTGTACCATCGCTGGAGCTTACGATTTCTATTTTCCATCCTACGATTTCAGCATAACGTGCATACATTTTGAAGACATCTGACACAAATAAGGCACTTTCGTCTCCGCCTGCACCTGCTCGAAGCTCAAGATAGATGTTTTTGTCATCATTTTTATCTTTGGGAATCATCAATATCTTGATCTCTTCTTCAAGCCTTGGAAGCATCGGCTCAAGAGTGTTTAACTCCTCTTTGGCAAGATCTCCGAGTTCAGAATCTCCGAGTAACTCTTTGTTTTCTATAATGGCATCTGAAGTTTTAATGTAGAGGTTCGCTTTTTCCACTAATGCATTGAGATGCGACTGCTCTCTACTAAGAGAAGTCATTTTTTCGATATTGCTTGCGATATCTGATGCACTAAGTAGTTCAGAAATCTCTTTGTGACGTTGGATAAAAGGGTAAAGTTTTGTTTTGAACATAGCCGTTCTTTCTATAAGAGTTCTTTTAGAGCTTAAAATAAATTTAAGACCTCTAATTTTAAACGAGGTTCGAAATTAGAGAATT
>DYPM01000012.1:17902-23002 GCA_020719895.1 Sulfurovum sp.
AATTACGCTTCGAGTGCATTTACCATTTTGTGGAGACGACCAACTTTTCTTGCTGCGGTGGTTTTTTTGATAAACCCTTTGCTAACCATAGAGTGAATCTGTTTGTTTGCTACTTTAAACGCCTCTTTGGCTGCTGGAATATCAGATATCGCTACAGCACTCTCTACTGCTTTTGTGATATTTTTGATACGCGTTCTGTAGTATCTGTTTCTCTCTGTGCGTTTTGCAGTTTGGAGAATTCTCTTTTTTGCTGATTTGTGGTGTGCCATTGTTTATCCTTGGGATGATTTAAAAGGCAGGAATTCTATCTTTTTATGCTTAAAATTAAATTAATAAGAACACTCGTTCACTCTTTTGTGTTAATGAATTTGAGCTAAAATCACACTCCAATCTTTTAATCACACAAGGAGAAAATATGGCACTGTTTGGCACCGATGGAGTCAGAGGAAAAGCAGGAAAAAAAGTCACTGCCTTTGATGCAATGAGACTTGCGATGGCTTCGGGAATCTACTTCAAATCACTTGCAACCACCAAAAGAATTCTTGTAGGCAAAGACACAAGAAGAAGTGGTTATATGATAGAGAACGCTATCGTATCGGGATTGACTGCAGTCGGATATGACGTAGTTCAAGTAGGTCCAATGCCAACTCCCTCTGTAGCATTTTTGACTGAAAACATGAGATGTGATGCTGGAATTATGATCTCTGCAAGTCACAATCCTTATTATGACAACGGAATCAAATTTTTTGATTGTAATGGCAATAAACTCAGCCATGAGGCAGAAGAGGTGATTGAAAAAATCTATAACGATATGGCACTCATTGAGAGTTCACAAGAGACCGACAGAATGATTGGAAAATCAAAACGTATCGACGATGTTACGGGGCGTTATATTGTCCATATCAAAAGCTCTTTTCCGCGAGATTTGACTTTGGTGGGAATGCGTATCGTGATTGATTGTGCCAATGGTGCAGCATACAATGTAGGGCCAACGATTCTTCAAGAACTCGGTGCAGAAGTAGTAGTCATAGCAGATCGTCCAAATGGTTTTAATATCAACGAAAACTGTGGTGCCATGCATCCTGAAGTGCTTGCTCAATCTGTTTTGGCGTATCGTGCTGATGTTGGTATCGCTCTCGATGGAGATGCAGATCGTTTGGTGATTGTAGATGAGACTGGAACAGTCGTGGATGGTGATAAACTAATGGCATCGATGGCGATTTATCTCAAGTCACACAATGCACTCAAAGGAGATGGAATTGTCGCAACTGTGATGAGCAATCAAGGACTTGAAGAGTATCTTTCAAAACACAATATCAAACTCTATCGCAGTGCAGTAGGAGACAAAAATGTACTCGAAATGATGTTTGAAAAAGGAATCAATTTTGGTGGCGAACAGAGTGGTCATATTATTTTTTCTGATTATGCTAAGACAGGCGATGGATTGGCAAGTGCACTTCAAGCTCTTGCGTATCTTGTCGAAAACAAACTCAAAGCAAGCGAAGCATTCAATCCTTATCGCTCTTATCCGCAGTTGTTGGTCAATTTGATGGTAGATGAAAAAAGGGATTTTGAGGAGATTGAGGGGTTTGACGCATTGAAAGAGAAGATTGAATCGCAAGGAATGCGTCATCTTTTTAGATACTCAGGGACAGAGAATAAAATTCGTCTTTTGCTCGAAGGCAAAGAGGAGAAGTCTCTTGAAGCGATGATGGAAGAGAGTGTTCAGTTTTTCAAAAAGGTGTTGGCGTAATGCGAAATTTCGCTATTTTTTTGTTTATAGCAATCGGAATCTTTTTGATAGATCAAGGAATCAAAGAGATTTTTATCGAAGGTTACTTTCTTGAGGGTGAGTGTATAGATCTTGTATTGCACTACAATTTAGGTGTCGCGTTTTCGATGTTTGCTTTTTTGGGAGCATATCTCAAATGGATTCAGATAGTGCTTGTATTTGGAATTTTATTTTTTACTCTCAAAGAGGGATATTTGATTCGTTATCCTTTTCCTATTGGTTTATTAATTGGTGGTGCGATAGGAAATCTTTACGATCGGTTTGTCCATCAAGGCGTTGTTGATTATGTCGCGTGGCATTGTGGATTTGATTTTGCAGTGTTTAATTTAGCTGACGTTGCTATTGACTTTGCAGTCGTGTGGCTACTTTTTATGATCTATTATTTTGACAAAAAAGAGAAATACGAAGTATGATACGCTTTATTGTATTCGTATGGATATCACTTGCGTTTCTTTATGGATCTCAAACAGAAGCCATTGATATTCGTCCCTCCGCACTGCGTAGCAATGTGTTTGAAAAAATCAAAATCTTAGACCAAAAAGAGCTTAATTATCAAAGAATAGATGGGCAAAATTTTGCAGAAATCTCCGATTTGGCATACAATAGAGACTCAAATCGACTTTATATGATTGGAGACGAGGGAAGTTTGTATGTTTTTGATGCAAAATTTGAAGAAAAAATCAAAAAACTCCGTCCGCTTTATGCACGAGAAATCACCAAAGAAAATGGCAAACCATTCAGACGTTGGCAAAGAGATAGCGAAGGGCTTGCATTTGGAAGTCGCGGTGGACTTTTGATCTCTTTTGAGGGAGAGCCTCGTTTGGGACTCTTTGATTATGAAGGCGAACAGATCAAAAACTATCCTTTGCCTCCCAAAATCGCAGAAAAATCAAACTATCGAAGCAGTAATAAAATGCTTGAGGCATTGGCATGTCACCCGCGATATGGAGCGATGGTAGTTTCAGAGTGGTCGTTGAAAAATGATGGCATAAAATACCAAACCGTCTATTCGCTTGGTGGCAAAGAGTGGCATTTCCAAGCCCAACCAGAAGAAAAAAGTGCAGTGACTGCTGTTGAAATAATGGATGATGGAAATTTATTGGTGCTTGAGCGTTCGTTTATTAATCTTTTTTTACCACTTACAATTACACTCAAAAAAGTGATTCTCAAAGGGTGTCAAAACAAAGTGTGTCCAACACAAATTATCGCAAAAATGAGTAGTGCTGATGGCTGGGACGTGGATAATTTTGAGGGATTGGCAAAAGTAGGAAAAAACCGTTACATTATGATCAGTGATGATAATGACAGTTTTTTACAAAAAACAATTTTGATTTATTTTGAAGTGATTGAGTAGACTTCTTGAAAAACATTCATTAGGCGTTATTTTGAGTTCTGCAAGAACTATAGTAGATCAAATCTCCACCAATCGTTTGAGTAGTGCCTTGTGTATTTTGGTGTTACTTGCTACGAAGCTTTTGTCTTCAAAGTCAAAACTCTCTCCTTTGACATTGCTTATCTCTCCGCCTGCTTCAAGTAAAATCACGATTCCCGCCGCAACATCCCACGGCTTGAGATCAATCTCGTAAAATCCATCGACTTTGCCCTGTGCAAGATAACAAAGATCAAGAGAAGCAGCACCAATTCTGCGAATATCCAAAATATGCGGAAGTATATTGGTGATACACTCCACGACCCATCGAAACTCAACGCCTGCATCGGCTTTGGCGTATGGAAATCCAGTAGCGATAAGTGAAGTTTGTAAATTCTCTTGATCACTAACGTGCAGTCGTACTCCATCGCGATACGCTCCTTCTCCTCTTGTCGCCCAAAAGAGTTCTTCTAAGATTGGATTATAGACAACGCCCATTGTCGGCACGCCATGTTCCCATACGCCAATCGAAATTGCAAGATGTGGAATTCCATGTATAAAGTTGGTAGTGCCATCTATAGGGTCAATGTAAATCGCTTTATCATAATAATAACTTCCCTTGTGGCTCTCTTCTGCGATTAAAACATATTCAGGAAAATGGCTTTGGAGCTGTTCAAGAATAAACTTCTCGGTTTTGACATCATATTCGGTCACCAAATCAACAGTTCCTTTGTGTGCCACCTCTTTGGAGGAATAAAATCCCTCTTTGACTATCGTGCCAGCATCTAATGCTATCTGTTTGAGTGTTTCGATTTTCATGACTGCAATTATAGTATAATCTTTCTATGAAATTTAAATACGCTTTTTTTATCCTTTTTGCTTTTTTGGTGTGGTTGATATTTTTTGGATGGCGTGCTTATGAAGCATCAAAATCTTACGAACATCACAGTTTTGAGCTTCTCTCTTATCAAGATTTGGAGTCAATTGCCTCACACAAAGTCTCTTCTTTGGCAGAAGAGTTCACCTTTGGACTGTATGAAAGCGACTCTCACGCATTTGTTACAACACTTCAAACAATCACCACTGAGCGTAACAACGACAAAGATTGGGCAGAGCGTTATACGTTTTTTGCGATGTTGCCACTTTTTGGAATGCTTGGAAGTTACTTTTTTGTGTCATTGAGAGTTTTTGTGATTTTTAATGCACTCTCGGCATTGGTGCTTCTTGGTGTGGGACTCAACGCACCGATTATGAGTATGACAATCCACAAAGAGGTTGCTTATTTGGGAGATGTGATCTTGTCGTTTGAGTCCAAAAGTGTGATAGGCTCTATAGAGAAACTTTGGGAGAATGGCGAAACAGTCATCGCGTTGGTGATTTTTCTTTTTTCAGTTGCACTGCCAACACTCAAAACTCTTTTTTTGCTTTTTGTCTCTGTAGTTTCTCAAAGTGACTTTGCGCATAAAGTAGTGAAATTTTTTAAGACACTTGGCAAGTGGTCAATGCTTGATGTGTTTGTGGTCGCAATATTTTTGGTTTATCTCACGTCCAACAGTTCTGATGTGAGTCGTGCTGAAGCCCAAGTGGGACTTTACTTTTTTCTTGCTTATGTGGCAGTTTCGATTGTGGTGAGTTTGGGTGTAGACAAAATGCTCACCCTGTCAAAACAGAATAAACTTCCCAATAAAATACCGTGATCAGATTGAATTTCTAAATATTTTCAATCCATCTTGACAATCCCTATCTACATTTTTAGTCCCTCAACTTAAGGTGTGGATTCTCTCTAAAAACTTCCTCGCTTTTTTTGAATCCTTAGAGTGCCACGTGAATGTTCTATTTAAATAAATTTGAATTTACGAATGCGATGTGTTACTTTTGGAGTACATTTTTCTATATTAAGTTAAGACTTATAAGAATTGAAGAGCTTAAAAAACAGAAA
>DYPM01000013.1:0-21680 GCA_020719895.1 Sulfurovum sp.
TAGGACTTTTGGAGGAGTTTGAGGACTTCTAAGTTATCTCCTTCTATGTAGAGATTTTGTGTGGTGTCCCAGTTTTTTGATTCTGCTTTTGCAGGGCGGAGTGTCCCAGATGAAGGAGTGAGGGCTATTTTTTTGGCTTCACTTTTACCATTCCAAGTGAAGTTGTACCGCTCATCTTTTGGGTCGATGAAGTTGCCAAATTCACTTTGAAGTTTGTCAAAATCAATCTTCCCTTCGCTAAAAACTTCAGGAAACAATTCTTTTAATTTTTCTATATTGTCGTTTATGATGTTTTTACTTTTACCGTCTAATTGTGTCATAAATTTCTCTCTTTTTATATATGGTTTTGTAGATTTTCAAATTTATCTGATTGCATAAACTTAACATCGGTTTGGAGTGCTTCAAAATGTTTTTGTCCACACTTTATTTTTGCACTTTCGCTATTTCTTAGATCTATTGTCAAATTACTTCCTTTACTCTCCACTACAAAATACAATTTTTTATTATTCTCTTTTTCTATCAAAACCGCCCAGTCGGGATTGTAACTTCCTATTGGTGTATTGATTTTAAACCACCATGGCAACTTAGTAAATAGTTTTATATTTTCATTTTCGTTGAATGATTTAGCAAAATCTTTCTCTGGATTAGAAACACACATAGTATGACTATACGGCGATTTATTCTCTTTATTTTCGTACATATTTTTAGATAGATAACCATAAAGTTCATTCTCTTCAAATAGCTCTTGAGAGTAATAAAAATCACTCCCGAGTTTTTGATACTTGATACCCTCTACGATAAATAAGCTCATTGTTTTTTTGATTATACTTACACAAATATCTATAAATTTTTGAGGATTGTTTTTAAAACTCTCTAATTTATCACTTTTGATAAGAATATCCACAATATTTTTTCGAGTGAGATTTGTTTCATTTTGTAAATAAGTAACAATATCAGGAAGTTTAAAATCAACAATATCACAGTCGCTAAACTCATTTTTAATAGTAGCTTCGTCTATCTCTACACCAACTTTTGTGATGCGATTTTTTGCTTTTGAATAGAGATATTTAATTTTGCCAACTGTACCGTTTATCGCTATTTGCTTTGCACACTCCTCTACTAATTTTTCTTCATCAAAATTGATTTTATAGGTAGTTTGATATTTGATTTGCTCCCAAAGCTCTTTAAATTCAGGGCTTAAAAGCACTTGTTTGTTCAGTTTTACTTCCATTTTATCATCAGCCTTTTTGAGATTGAGATTGCCAGCAATTTTAGAAATCCTTTGAATAATATCATTTTGCACCACTTTATATTCATCAGGTACTACAAATGAATTCTCTTTTATCTCAAGTTTGAGTTTATCTTGAATTTTACCTTGCTTATTGATATATTCTTTTTCTAGTAAGTAGTGATGAATACTTTCACTTCTTTTTGCTCCAAAATATTCAATCTCTCCAGTTTCATTTTTAAGAGTTATATTTGCAAATTCATAAGCTACAATAACACCAAATTTGATACCTTCTTCTTTTTCTATCTCTTCTTGTAGCCCTTTTGCAAAATCCTCATAGCTCTCATTTGCCATAACTGTAAGGGTATTTGTAGGATAGCCATAAACCCTTTGCCCATCTTGATTTACACATATTCTAAGCCCTCGACCAATTTCTTGTCGTTTTTTGATGATAGAGTTTGTTTCATTCAGTGTACAAATTTGAAATACATTTGGATTATCCCATCCCTCTTTTAATGCACTATGAGAAAAGATAAATCGTAATTGTGATTCAAAAGAGAGTAGTTTTTCTTTATCTTTCATAATGAGTGTAAATGTATCTTCATCATCAGCATTGTTACCCGTGCTATCTTTGAGTACACCTTTTTTGTCACTACTAAAATATCCATTATGTATTTTTGACACTTCAACATTTGGCAAATCTTTAAATTTTCTTTGCTTTATCACCTCGTTGTACTCTTCTTCAAACCATTGTGCATATTTACCTTGTAAAGCCACACCATCATCGCTATATTTTCTATAATTTGCAACTCTATCGATAAAAAACAGTGTTAGTACCTTAATCCCTCGTGGATTAAGGTACAGTTCTTTTTCTAAGTGTTCTTGTATCGTTTTTTTTATTTGTAGTCGTTTTATCGAATCTTCATCAACATCATCTATAGTTTGCTCAAGATTTACACTAATGCCATTGCTAAACTCTATATATTCATCATTTGGAGTTCTATTTATTTCATTGACAATAAATCCACTATAGATATCAAGCCCATTTGAAAGTTCATACAAATCGCTATTATCTTTGATAGTTACAATTTTCTTTTTTGCACCAGTTGTAGTATTTTGATATATCTCTATTTTTGCACTTATTGGTGTATTTTTCTTCTCTACACTTACAAATTTGATATAAGCTGTATTTGAATTTTCACTTGTAGTTACATTTGCTACTTCTATTTGTTTGACAAGTTTTTGCTCATAAGCATCGATACTATCAAGCTTATACATCAAATTGTATTTTTCTATGTGTGTTGCAGAGTATCTTAGACGACAAAGTGGATTGAGAGTCTCAATCGCTTCTTTTGATTTTGGTGTATTATCAACACTTTGTGGCTCATCTATGATAACTATTGGATTTGCAGAAGCGATAAAATCGATAGGCTTTTGACCACCCAGTCTATCATTTGTTCGGTGGATGATATTTGCTTTTGTGTCTTTTGTAGTATCACTGAAACTTTTTCTAAAAGCATCTATATTTATTACCATTATTCTTATCTCATTACTTGTCGCAAAATCTCGCACCTGTTCTAAGTTGCTACTATCATAAATAAAATAATCATAGTTTATATTGTCAAATTGCCCTTTGAAGTGTTCTTTTGTAATCTCCAAAGTCTTATAAGTTCCCTCTTTGATAGCGATAGATGGCACTACGATAATAAATTTTGTAAAGCTAAATTTTCTATTCATCTCAAAAATTGTTTTGAGATAAACATAAGTTTTTCCAGTACCAGTTTCCATTTCCACTGAAAAATCCATACTGAAAAGTTTGGCTGATTGTGCTAATCCATTTGATAATTGGATATTTTGAATATTGCTTAAAATCTCATCATCAAGTAGCTCAAGACGATTTCCGATACCTAAATCATTATAATCGTACATATTTTTTTGCCCTTTTGAACCAGCATTAAAAACCGTAAAGTTACTTTGGCATATCTCTTGCCCCTCAAATATACCCACTATTGAGTTTATAGCTCGTTCTTGATATTCTAAATTGCTTTCAAATTGTATTTTCATTGAGTTACTTCCAAAAATTCCTGATACTTTTCTTCCAATCTACCCATATCCCCATCAAAAGAAACTATCTCCAAACCATAATATTTAGCCGTTATAAAATGGATAAAGTCTATCGCTTCACATTTCCCAAGACTCACACCTTTGCTTTTGCAAAATCTTGCAAATTCTACACTTTTATCATATATCTCTTGAGTGATTTCAAGTTTTTCAAAATTTTCAAGTGTTGATTTTGTCTTATTAAAAAGATTCTTTCTATCCATTGGAATTGCCCGTAACGACTCCATAAAAACCAATCTATTTGTATAAAATTCACTTGTTTCGTCTAAAGCTAGTTCTTGAAGTTTTGCTATTGCTACACTATCTTCTCGTACCAAATTACTTATTACATTTGTATCAAAAAAATATTTCATTACTCATCTCCATTAAGAGATTTTGTAAGTTTCAAAAGAAGTTCTCGTGCTTTTTTTTGTTTTTCTTTGTTTGGATTATCGACTTTCTCTCTATTCAAATCCACCCCAAAGAACTCATTGACAATATCATTCAAAGCATAATTACCGACATTTTGGATAGCTTTTGTTTTTACAAAATTTTCTTCTTTGTATAATTCATACGCCTCTCCATCTTTAAGCCCAGCCAATACCAAAGGCGAATGTGTAGTGATATAAAAGCAAGTGTTTGGAAAAAATTCTTTCAAGATATTGATAATCTTTGTTTGCCAACTAATATGCAAATGAGCCTCCATCTCATCGATAAAAACAATCCCATCAACCAAACTTAAATCATCAAGATTGCTCCATCCACCATATCCAGCGATTATTTCTTGAAATATTTTTACAATAGATACAAAACCAGTTGAGAGTTTATTTAATGGGATGTTATTTAACAATAATTGTCCATCGTGATAAAGCATTGATAAGCCGTTCCCACCATTTTCATTTTGCACTACGAGTTGTAATGTGGGCTCTAATCTATCTATCATTTTCAAAACACTCACAACCTCATTTGTTTTATTTTGCTCCGCTATTACAAAATTTGGATTGACTATTAGTCTTGAAACAAACCAATTTACTATCTCTTCATGCTCCAATCCCTCACCATTGATATAGCTCATAGTTCTTTTGATAGACTCTACAAATCTATCTTGTGAACTTCCTAATATTTTAATATTGTCAGGATTGATATTTTTTGTAAAACCTCTATTTTTAGCACCTATAAAAACTATTGGTTTGTCGCAAACAAAGGAATCATCTCTATTCCCAGCAATATGTTCAAAAGTTGTATAGCCCCATTTTTGTCTCTCTTTATTTTTTATCTTGGTACCATTTAACTCTACTTCCAATGGTAGCTTTAATTCCAATTCTTTTGTTTTTTCAAGTATATTTTTTTGCACAAAAAGATTTTTATATAGATACTCACCACTATTGAAAAACATCGAATGACTAAATATCAAACTCTTTGCCATATTCTCCAAAAGTTGAGTTTTACCAATACCATTTTTTCCTATAATACAATTGATTTTTTGATTTGGTTCAAACTCCACATCAAAGTCAAATCCGATTCCAGCTTGTTGGGTTTTAAATTTATTTATCATCTTTTTCTCCTCACACACTCACCACTTTATCAATCCTATTTTGTTTCAAAATAGCCAAAGCATTGCAGACGACCCAATTTTTTTATTTTTATTTGAAACAGTCTGATTATTTTAGCAAAAGCCCCTTGCAAAACTCTAACACTCAAAAATCACTTGCTATAATCATATTTCACCAAAAAAAGGAAAAAGAGATGCAAATAGAGACGATAGGAATCGTTGGATTGGGATTGATGGGAGGCTCTTTGAGTTTGGGACTACAACAATACTCAAATCGCTTCCGATTTATAGGACTTGATCACAATCCCAAACACACACAAGAGGCGTTGGAGCTGGGAATTGTTGATGAAATAGTAGAAACACTCGAAGATCTCAAAGAGTGCGATATCATCATTCTCACTGTGCCTGTAGATGGAATTATTGCACTCTCTCAAGAGTTTGGAGTGGTTAATCCTATGTGTACGATTATCGATTTTGGAAGCACCAAAGCAAAAATCTCAAATGCCATTCCTGCAACACTTCGTCCCAACTTTGTCACAGCACATCCGATGACAGGCACGGAGAAGTTTGGTCCTTTGGCCGCTTTTGCAACACTTTATCAAAACAAAGTGGTCGTAGTGTGTGATATTCAAATGAGTGGTTCTCATCAACAATCAATTGCTAAAACTCTATTTGAGATGCTTGAGATGCGTGTGATTTATATGGACGCATTTGAACACGATAGACATGCTGCGTATATTTCGCATATGCCTCACGCGTTGAGTTATGCACTTGCAAATGCAGTAATGAAACAAGAAGATGTGCAGAGTATTTTGGCTCTTGCTGGAGGCGGATTTCGTGATATGAGTCGCATTGCCAAATCCTCTCCGCATATGTGGGAAGATATTTTTAGACAAAATCGCACCAATATGATTGAGGCTATCGAAAGCTTTGAACAAGAGTTAAAAAAGTGTCGAATAATGGTTGAAAATCAAGAGTGGGAAAAGCTCAATCTATGGATGCAAGAAGCAAATAGACTGCATGATATTTTGTGAAAATTGGAGTCTATTTTGTCTCTTGATTTTTGATTTTATAAGGAAGAAACTCTTGGAGCAATAGAGAAATAGAATCAATCTGAATAGGTTTGGAAGCATAACCATCCATTCCTTCCAAAATATAGCGTTCTTTGTCTCCTTCAAGTGCATTTGCGGTGAGTGCAACGATTGGAATGTGGTATTGATTTTGTTCTTTTTCAAACTTCAAAATCGCATGTGTCGCTTCTATTCCTCCCATGACAGGCATCTGTATATCTAAAAAAATAATATCATAACGGTTTTCTTTGCGGTAATTTAATGCTACCTCTCCATTTTCTGCAAGTGTGACAATAGCACCCATATTTTCTAAAACACGTTTGATAAGTTTTTGGTTGATGAGATTGTCTTCTGCGACAAGTACACTAAAAGGTTTTAGTTCTACGACTTTTGTTGTTGTGTTCACTTTTTGTTTTGTAAGATCTAAAATATTTTGAAGCTTTGTGAAAGTAATTGGTGTATATATCGTTTTGAAAGTCGCAAAATCCAACTCATTTATTTTGTTTTTGTGGTGCGGTTTGATCACGACTACAACATCGCATTTTATGAGCAAAAGAGTTTGAAGTGTTTGTGTTGTGATATCTTCAAAATCAACGAAAAGAATATCAGGCAACAGTTGAGTATCAATCTCCATAATAACATCTGCTTGTTTGCACAAGATATTCAAATAACGAATAGTATCTCTAAGACACAAAGAGGATATTCTCTCTGCTGGTTGATAATAAGCAACGGAGAGTTCGTTGTATTTTGTTATAGTTTTGTCTGAAAGTACCGAATCAAAATCTATCGAAAAATAAAAAGTAGCACCTTTATTTTTGTCTCTACTTAAATGCAATTTACTTCCCATCAGCTCCAATAGTTTTGCACAAATAGCAAGACCTAATCCTGTGCCACTATATTTTCGTATGATGTTGCTGGTGTCTTCTTGGGAGAATGCCTCAAAAATCTTCTCTTGATTATTTATAGAAATTTCATTGCTTGAGTCTTTGACTTTAAAAAGTAATGTTGTTTGTGTATCTTTTTTTTCTGTTTTTTCGATATGTATATTGATAGAACCATTTTGGGACGTAAACTTTATTGCATTATGGATAAGATTGATAAGCACCTGTTTTATTTTTGTCGAATCTCCAGTCAATCGATAAGAGATGAGTTTTGGATCTATATAAAGTCCTAAATCAATCTCTTTTTCGGAAGCTTTGAGAGTGTACTCCTCCACAACACTCTCAATCTCAACAAAGAGATCAAACTCACTCACCTCCATCTTCACTCTCTCACTCTCTATTTTGGAGAGATCCAACACATCACCGATAATATTCAAGAGGTTTTCGGAACTCTTTTGGATAATCTGCACAAACTCCAACTGCTCGGTTGTAAGTTCGGTTGTTTTAAGAAGTTCGGTAAAACCCATAATCCCATTGAGTGGCGTACGAATCTCGTGAGACATATTTGCCAAAAAAAGAGATTTGATTTTATTGGATTTTTGAGCCATAGCTTGACTCTCTTTGACTTCAAAAATCAATTTTTTGAGAAACTGATAAACAACCTTAGTGTCACCTTTTGCTACTGCTTTGGCAAGATTGTCATTTGTAGCGTCTTTTTCATCGACAAGTTCCTCCAATAACTCTTTGATACTTTTGAGTTCGTGTTTCATACTCTCAAAAAAACGTACCATAAAAAAAGAAAACACCAACAAAAGTAGAGTGATAAAACCCAAAATAATCAACTCACTTCTTTGGCGATCGCTACTAAGCTCCATCAGTCCAATCGCACCTTTGAGTGCATTTACACGTAAGGAGCGCGAGATTGTAGTGTGCTGTGCAAGCTGTGCATAACTCCAAAGTGCAGGATAATCATAAATGGGTTGATTTAAAAACACCGAGAGAAGTAACTCAAAATTAGGCTCTACGCTTATAGTGCTATTTTTTTCCAAAAGAGAGAGTCGTGTTTTTTGAGATTGTGCAAATTTCTCAAAAAAAGATTTAGTCGATGGTATCATCTGTTTGTAGTGATATGTGATATATTTTTGTAACTCTGCGATGCTTTTATCGGTTTTTTTCTGCTGTGCTTTAAGTAGAAGTGTATTCTCCTTGTTGTCTCTATCTTGAAGATAAGCGTAAGTCGTCTTTGATTCTGTATGAATCTCTTCGATTACATTATCCGCTACTTGAAGATACTCCACAGACTCAAGCGTTTGAGTGGTAATAAAATAACGTAATCCAATAGAATAGAAACCATACAATACAACTGTCATTGCGAGAAAAATCAACATTGCACAAGTAGTTTTAAAACGATTCTTGCTCCATCTTTTCAAGATTTTTTCCTTCTAAGCTCAACGCTATACTCATATTTTTTATAGATTGTTCTAATGTGGAACAATGTCATTATCGAGCATCTCCTTTGTTTTTTTTGACAAGTTTTATCGCAATATCAACTGATTTTTTTAGTATCACTTCTTCATTCATGTCAGTAACACGACTCGAAGCTACATATATTGCAAATACTTCTGCTGACATCTTTGCGATAAACATCTTCGTTCTGATTAAGCTTTGAATCAATCTCATTCATACGACACTCCGTAATAAATTATATCAAAATCATTTGAGTTATTGAGAGATATACAAAAAGTAAATCAAGCCCACCATAAGGTTAAGGTAATGAGATTACAATATTCTTCTACTATACATTATTAGGAAGAGTCGATGAAAAAAATCAAAAAAATTCTGATTGCCAACCGTGGTGAAATTGCATTGCGTATTATTCGTGCTTGTAGTGAACTCAATATACAAAGTGTCGCCATTCACTCCGAAGTAGACAAAGAAGGTATATGGGTCAAAAAAGCCGATGAGAGTATCGCGATAGAAGGTGATGTAATCAAAGCGTATCTTGACTATGACGTTATTATCTCTCTTGCCAAAAAAGCAAATTGTGATGCGATTCACCCAGGTTATGGATTTTTATCTGAAAATGCTGATTTTGCAAGAGCTTGTGGACAAAATGGCATTATCTTTATTGGACCAAAACCTGAACACATTGCTCTTTTTGGAGACAAAACTGAATCTAAAAAAGCAATGAAAGCAGTTGGTGTACCTGTCATTGAAGGAACTGAAGAGGCGATTACTGACAAAGTCGCAGCAGCAAAAATTGCAGAGCAGATTGGTTTTCCTATCATTATCAAAGCAGCATTTGGTGGTGGCGGTAGAGGAATGCGTATCGTACACAAATCCAAAGAGTTTGATGAGATGTTTGAGAGTGCTACAGCAGAATCGATGAAGTTTTTTGGAAGAGGCGAAGTATTTATCGAGAAGTATGTAACCAATCCACGTCATATTGAGATTCAGATTGTCGCAGACAAATACGGCAATGTCGTTCACCTCGGAGATAGAGACTGTTCGATTCAACGACGACACCAAAAAGTAATCGAAATCGCTCCTTCTCCACGCTTGAGCGAAACCGTGCGAAGAGAACTCTATCGCATCTCTACCAAAGCGATGTTCAAGCTCGGATACGAGAGTGTTGGAACTATTGAGTTTTTGATTGACGAACACGACACTATCTACTTTATCGAAATGAACACACGTGTACAAGTAGAGCATCCTGTGACAGAAATTATTAGCGGTATAGATATTATTCAACGTATGATTGAAATTGCCGAAGGAGATCCGCTTAAATTTCTTCAAGAGGAGATCAAGTTTAGGGGTTATGCGATTGAGTTTCGTATCAACGCTGAAAATCCAGAAAAAAACTTTTTGCCTTCTGTAGGAACAGTCACCACTTATCTTACACCAGGCGGTCCGGGAGTACGACTTGATACTTCTCTCTATTCTGGTTATACAGTTCCAGGAAACTATGACTCAATGGTAGGAAAACTAATTGTATGGGCTTTGGATTGGGAAGGTGCGACCAACAAAGCACGTAGAGCTTTGGATGAGTTTATCATCGAAGGATTTCCAACCAATATGCCACTTCACCAACATATCGTAAGAGATCAAGATTTCATTGATGGAAAATTCACTACAGGCTATCTTGATACAAAACTTTCTATTTTTAATGTACGTAATGCAGATACCGTAAAAGAAGAAGAGAGAAAAAAATCAAATATTTTCCAAAAATTTCTTTGGTAGTCTAAATCTACTTCCATTTCTTTGTAAGATGCCATCCTTGCTCAAGAGGGCAAGGATAAATGACAAGTGAAGCCAAAGATAGAGACGAAACAGTTTGAGCCTCTTTGTAAGTGGAGTAAAGAAATTTTGACTCTCCATTGCTTTCATGGCAAGTGCAAGAGAGTCTTTCTTTTTGATCTATCGTAAAATTGTTGAGTCTTTCCATTTCTATTTCAAAAAGTGATTTTGGAGTGAATTTAGCAGAAGTAACTTTTGTTCTTTTTTTGATCTCTTGAAGCACCTCTTTATACTCTTTGTGCTTCATAAAACTACTCCAACTCATTCCCAGCAAAATAAAATTCATCTAAACCATTCAAAAAACTACCAAGTAGTTCATCAGAACAAGGTTTGAAGTTTTTGTGGTTCTCCTTACGAAATAGAGATGCTAATTGCTGTTTGGTAAGCTCCACATCAGCAAGTGCAAAAAGAATCCTTAATTCATACTCTTTAAGATCAAGTGCAATACGGAGTTTTTTAAGGATAAGATTGTTTGTGAGTAGCACCTCTTCATCGACCAAGACAGGAGAAGAACCACGACGCAATGTCACCAATCCATCCAAAAAAATCCCCAACTCTTCATAGGTTGCTATCATAAAAGAGTTATCTTGCGAGCGTTTAAGAAGAGATTCAAGATGATCTTTTGTCATCTCGTATCCCTCCAAACCATACGCTTTGATTATCTCTTCGTGACTCAAAGAGAGAGCTTTTTGGATTTTATAAATAATTTCGTTGGTGGTCAATCTCATAGATACTATTTTAGATGATCAATATGAAGCTCAAACGCAATCTCTACATCATTCCACGTTTTTCCTTCGTGGAGTGTATAGCAACTTTTATTGATTGACTCCAAAGCCTCTTTGGCATTAAAATCAAAAAGATCAATAGTACCAACAGCCTGTAGTGCATCGTTTTGCATTGCGTATTTCATTGGAATAATTTTGTTGATACTATTCATAACAATAGAGACTTTGAGTGTGCCTTTGTCTGTTTCTGTCGTTGAAGGTGTCACTTCTATAATTTTTGCAGTGATTGTTTGTTGTGCCAATTTATCAAAAAAAGAGTCTCGAAGTGTTTTGTCTCTTTCTTGATTTTGAGTATTGACCGATGAAGTATCAATGCTCGCAGAAACTCCATCAAGAAGTGCAGTAAGAGTTTTGGCTTCTTTTTTTGGTGCTATTTTTACACCATCAAAGACTCCTTTTACACTCAATTTCCCCAATGTTTTATAGGCACTCCATTGGACTTGAATCGTACTGTTGGTATCGATTTTATACGATTGTGCTTGTGATGTAATAATCAAGCCCATACAAAATGTCAAAAGTGTTTTTTTCATTATCATTTCCTACTATTAAATTTTGCACAATCCAAATAAGTTTAGATTGTGCAAGTTTGCTAAAGCTTTGCCTTTGGCAAGAAAGGAGTCATTTTGACTCCTTGTGTGAATCTATTTTTTGCTTACTTCTTGTGCAAGCTCTCTCATTTCTAAAGCCAATGCTGTAATAATACGCAAACATTGCTTATCTTTAATATTGTGTTTGAGTGACCAATATTCAGGATTGGTGTAAGTAATAGTCGTATGTCCTTCATAGTTGGTATCAAAAAGCATACGAAGTGGCAAATCAAGCCCCATTGATGGATTACAAATAATCAATTGACTGTCTGCTGCTTGGTTTTCAAACGCAACGACGCTGTTTGGTTTGAGCTGTATATTTATTTTTTTTGCATCAGATTGATGATCAATGATTGTTATTTGGTTCATTCCTTTGGCTTGAAGCACTTTTTTGAGTTTTGCTATTGCTTCTGGAAGAGTGTTTTGACTCTCAAAACTCTCCAAAAAACCACCTCTTTTTTTACTTTCGCATCCACCAAAACCCACTAAAGCAATTAACGTTATCGTTATCCATATTTTAAAATGCATACTGTACTCCATCAAACGTTAAATCTAAAGTGCATAATATCGCCATCTTGGACGATATACTCTTTGCCTTCAAGACGGCTTTTCCCTGCTTCTTTGGCTTTTTGTTCACCGCCACAAGCGATATAGTCGTCATATCCGATCACTTCGGCACGGATAAATCCTTTTTCAAAATCGTTATGGATAACCGAAGCGGCTTTTGGGGCAGTGGTATTTTTGCGAATTGTCCACGCACGCACCTCTTTGACTCCTGCGGTGAAGTAGCTCATAAGTCCAAGTTTGTCAAACCCTTTACGGATGATTTGATCAAGTCCCGATTCTGTTACGCCCAATGAGTCGAGTATCTCCGATCTCTCTTCATCGTCAAATCCTGCCATCTCCTCTTCGACTTTAGCACAGAGTTTGATCACTTCACGGTCGTGTTCAGTAGCATACGCTCTTACTGCTTTTACGTGTTTGTTATCTTCGGAGAGTCCCTCTTCGTCGACATTGACACCATACATAATCTCTTTGTTTGTGAGAAGTCTAAGATCTTTTTTGAGTGTTGCATACGCTTCGTTGTCAAATTGATCAAAGCTTGAGGCTGGTTTTCCATCAGAGATATGTGCCATCAACGCTTCGGCGATTTCAAGTTGTGCTAAAGCATCTTTGTCTTTGCCTTTAGCTTTTTTTTGGATAGTATCGATTCGTTTTTGGAGTGATTCTATATCTACAAGTAGAAGTTCTGTCTCGATGATTTCAATATCGCGGATTGGATCAACAGAGCCTTCGGTGTGAGTGATATTTTCATCTTCAAAACATCGAACGATCTCTAAGATTACTTCGGTTTCTCGGATATTGGAAAGAAACTTATTGCCAAGTCCTTCGCCTCTACTTGCACCTTTGACCAATCCTGCAATATCAACAAAGTCTATCGTAGAGTACTGAATTCTTTCTGGTTTGACGATTTTAGCAAGCTCATCAAGCCTACTGTCTGGAACAGGAACGATTGCTTTGTTTGGTTCGATAGTGCAAAAAGGGTAGTTCGCACTCTCTGCGTTTTGTGCTTTAGTGAGTGCATTAAATGTGGTCGATTTCCCTACGTTTGGTAATCCGACTAATCCTATACCAAGTCCCATACTGTTCCTTAATAATTTATTTTTAGAGGTTGTTAGAGGTTTTTGCTCTCCATTGAGGAGAGAAAAATAAAAAAGTAAAATCTATAAGAGGTTTATTTAGATAAAAAAGTTTTGAGGATAGTATAGAGTCTTCTATTGTTGAGCGGTTTTGTCATAAAAGCATTTGCACCCATCTCAAACATTCTTTCAATCTCATCTCCAACTGTAAATGCAGTAAAAGTGACGATTGGCATCGTATCATAAGCAGGATTTTGTCTAATAGCCTGTGTAGCGACAAAGCCATCCATTACAGGCATACTAATATCCATCAACACTACATCAAATATTTTACCCGCCTCAAGATAGTCAAGTGCTTCTTGACCGTTGTTGGCTATAGAAATATTCATATTTGAAGTTCTAAGAACGCTTGTGAGAATCTTTTGATTAATCAAATTATCCTCTACAATCATCAAACTCGAGCCTTCAAAATCTTTGAAACTATCAGGAGTAACATTAGGAGTCTCTTCCATCAACTCTTTGTATACCGTAATTTTGGAAGAGTCTTGTGAAGGAAAAACAAGAGGTGGAGTTGCTTGATCGTCTTTTTTGTCTTGTTCGCTTTGAGGAAGATCAAGTGCCTCTTCTATACTATAACGGACAAGATTCTCTTCGTGACGAGGTGTTATGTGTGTTTGATGAGTCTCTTTTGTTGTGTGAACTTCTTTTTCTTTGTGAACTTCTTTTGTGATATCAAAAAAATCAGATTCACGCTTAATCGAAGGCTTATCTATTTTAGCATCAGTTGAACTCTCTCTTGGTGCATCTACAACACTATCCTCTGTGGTAACATTTTGTGATTTTTTATTACCAAGTACAAAAAAGAGGGCGAGACCAATTACCACTACCGCACCTACCCCAGCGATTATCATCATATTCTGATCCATTTTTTCCCCTTAATTACATAAAATTATTATGACGCTTACAAAAAAAGCAACTATATTATACGTGAACGGTACTTATAGCTGTCTTTAAATATCGTGCTGTTACAGTATCCATCGTTTGAATATGTTGCGTTAGCCACATTGGTAACTCTTCAATGAGATAAATCTTGAGCGGTTGAATCTCGCGAGACTTTTGCCATGATGCAAAAAGCTGTCGCAACAATAAAAGGTTGGCATCATGTACTCCTTTGTGCATTGGATAAGGAGGAAATTGTGTAGATCTCATCTGCTCCTCTTCTTTTTGGAAATGTGCGACGGTGTGCAAAATCCACGCTTCAAAAGCACTCTCTACTTCTATGGCGTTTGTGTCATTGACATTTTTTTCATACGCTAAAAGTGCTTCAAAGAGATGGTTTATAAGATCTACATCCTCATAGTGTACCGCGTTCATAGACTCCATCTCCACTAAAGGAATTTGTTCTTTTTCAAGCAACATTATTGCACTTCCAGAGTGAGCGATTCAAGCAGATAGACCATCATTCGAACTCCCGCACCACTTGCACCGTGTGGATTTTCGCCCCAAATATGTTCGACAAACGCAGGTCCTGCAATATCGATATGTGCCCATTTGTCCTTGTGGTATTCATCGATAAATTCAGAAAGAAACATTCCTGCTGTGATTGCTCCGCCATAACGGGTATTGGAAATGTTACAAATATCTGCAATCTCTGAACTAAGGGTTTTTTTGAGGTAGCGATTGAAGTCCAATTTTGTCATCAGTTCACCCGAATGTTGTGCTGCTTTGATGATCATATTTTTAGGAACATCGTTGTTTCCCATGACGCCCGACGTGTAGTTTCCTACACCAACCACACACGCACCTGTAAGCGTGGCAAAGTCAAAAAGATAATCTGCTTTTACCTCTTGCTGTGCATATCCGAGTGTATCAGCAAGTACCAATCTCCCTTCAGCATCGGTGTTACGTACTTCAATCGTTTTGCCGTTTTTGGCTCTTAAAACATCATCGGGTTTATACGCATCGCCACCGATCATATTCTCTACTGCACCGACAAATCCATGGAGTTCGATAGGGAGTTTGAGCGTTGCGACTGCTTTGATGATTCCTAAAACTGCTGAACCGCCACTTTTGTCGGCTTTCATTGTTACCATATAATCAGAAGGCTTGAGACTAAGTCCACCCGAATCGTAAGTGAGCCCTTTTCCTACGAGTGTCACGACTGCTTTAGGATTTTGGGGTTTATAGGCAAGATGTATCACTCTTGGAGTGTGACGACTTGCTCTTGCGACTGCCAAAAGTGTCTCCATCTTTTGTTCTCTCAAATCAGATGGTTCAAGAATATGGCATTTGAGATCATACTCTTTGGCGATATTTTCTGCGATTTTTGCCATCACTTCAGGATAACAATCATCAGGCGTAGTATTGACAATATTTCGTGTGAAGTTGGTCGCTTCAGCGATGGTCACTCCTGCGTGAAATGCTTTGATAGCCTCTTGTATTGGCAACGAAAAATGAGCATAATGGGTCATCGAAACAGTAATGCTTTCAATGGTATTTTTTGATTTTTCACTTTTGTAATGTTCAAAACGGTACGCACCCAACACAAATCCCTCAGCCATTGCTTTGAGAAATGCCATAGGATTTTCTGTATCAGTATACGAAGCAATCTTTGCTGTGCGGTAACTTGTCTTAAAAAGTGTTCGCATAGCAGTCGCAATAGCTGTACGAACTGTTGCACAAGAGAGAGTTTCGACACCGACATAAAGACGGTCTTTGTCGCTAAAGAGCTGTGTTTCGTCTTGCAAGCCTTTAAAGCCCGCTTTTTGGAGTGCAGTTTTTTCTTGGACAAAAGGGTGATCAAAGTTTTTATTGATCACAAGAATGATCTCTACATCAGCGACAATCTCTTCGATGGTTGCGATTGTGAGGTCAAAATCAATGCGGTTTTCTTGGTTGAGTTGAATCATTAAAGTCTCTCTTTGAGTATTTTTTGGGCTTGCATCATATCTTTGTCTCCACGTCCTGAGAGATTGATGAGTATGATTTTGTTTTGGAGTGCATCGGGTGACATTTTTTTGAGATACGCAACGGCGTGAGAACTCTCAAACGCAGGGATAATCCCCTCAGCACGAGAGAGCCACACAAATCCATCGATTGCTTCATCGTCTGTGATGTGATCATAAGTCGCCTTGCCTGACTCTTTAAGGTATGAGTGTTCAGGTCCAATCCCCGGATAATCAAGCCCTGCGGAGATAGAGTGTGCCTCTTGAACTTGTCCGTCTTCATCTTGAAGTAGATAGCTAAGTTGTCCATGAAGTACGCCTGGTGTTCCTTTTTCGAGTGAACATCCATGCTTGCAATCCAATCCTTCTCCGCCCGCTTCAATACCGATACACTCTACGCCTTCTTCGCCAATAAAATGGCTAAAAAGTCCCAACGCATTCGAGCCACCACCGATACACGCAAGTACAGTATCAGGAAGTCTTCCTTCGACCTGCATCAACTGCTGTTTGGCTTCCCAGCCAATAATAGACTGAATGTCTCTTACCATCATTGGATAAGGGTGTGGTCCTGCAACAGTGCCGATTAGATAATAGGTATCACGTGCGTTTGTCACCCAGTGGCGAATCGCGTCATTCATCGCATCTTTGAGGGTTTTACTCCCTGACTCTACGGCGTGTACTTTAGCACCAAGCAGTTTCATCCGAAAAACATTGAGTTCTTGACGTGCCACATCTTTTGCACCCATAAACACTTCGCACTCTAGTCCAAAAAGTGCTGCTACAGTCGCTGTCGCTACGCCATGTTGTCCTGCTCCTGTTTCGGCAATAATCTTTTTTTTACCAAGACGTTTTGCAAGTACTGCTTGTGCGATACAGTGGTTGATTTTGTGTGCACCTGTGTGGTTGAGGTCTTCTCTTTTGAGATATATTTTCGCTCCTGTCTCTTTGGAAAGATTTTTGGCAAAATAGAGTGCTGAAGGGCGACCTACATAGTGTTTGTAGTAGTAATCCACCTCTCTCCAGAAATCCTCATCAAAACGCACCGCTTCATAATCAAGGCGAAGTTGTTCTAATACAGGCATCAAAGTTTCAGGAACATACCGACCGCCAAAGCCCACCGAGCCATCAGCACGACGCGGAAAATGTCCCAAACTATCAGGATCATGCGGTACTGGACGAGGAATATAAAGTGTGTTGTGTGTCAAATTGGTAACCTTTTTCTCACCATTTTAGGGAGATGGCGAGTGTGAAATAGCGACGATTATAATCCAACACCACTCAATACAGACTTAACACAATATGAATAGTGTTTAAATAGAAATAAAAACCCAATCGAAGCTTTTTAAAGAGCTAAAGCCCTCTTCTATTAAAAGTGTGTAGTATTAACTATCAAAAAAATAGTAGGAGATTTAAAAATAATGAAAAAAACAAAATCACTTTATATTGCACCACTGCAAGAGTCAGCGGGAAGTGTTGTTGTGGCATTGGGTATTATGGAGTTATTGGTACATCAAATGGAAAGAGTTGCTTATTTTCGACCTATTATAGAGAGTAACGAAAAAAGAGACTCCGATATCGAACTTATCTTAGGGCGATATGGACTATCGATGAATTATGAAGCGTGTTTTGGCTACACCTTACAAGAGGCAGAGTCGATGATTGCTCAAGGAGGATTGAATGTGCTACTTGAGACGCTTTTGGAGCGTTTTGGGGAGTTGGAGAGAGAGTATGATTTTGTATTGATACAAGGATTGAGCGTGACATCATTCTCCTCTTCGCTTGATTTTAATCTCAATCTTGCGATTGCCAAAAATATCGGTGCGTCTGTAGTGAGTGTATTGAGTGGCAAGCATCGAAATGCTTCAGAGATGTTTGAGATGATTCGGCTTGAAAGCCATGTGGTGGCGACAGAAGGATGTACACACTTTGCGACTTTTGTAAATCGTTTGGATGTGGCGTGTGATCATGAGCTAAGAGACTCTATCGAAGGATTCTCTTTTCCTATATTTTGTCTTCCTGAATATCCTGAACTTGACAAACCAACAATGCAAGAGATCGCTACAGCACTCAATGCCAAACGACTTTTTGGAAGTGATGAGGATATGAACCGTTTGGTTTCGCATCTTCGAATCGCTGCTATGCGTGTAGAGCATTTTCTCGAACAACTTCAAGATGGAGATTTGATCATTACTCCTGGTGATCGCTCTGATATTTTGCTTGGCACATTGGTTTCTACTTATTCTACAGAACATCCTAACGCATCGGGTATTCTTGTGACGGGTGGATTTGAGCCAAGTGATTATATCTCTGGAATGATTCAAAATCTTTCTGGTGTACCGTTGCCGATGCTTGCAACTTCAGATGATACGATTGAGACTGCCACTAAGGTGTTGGCCGTGCAAGCAAAATTAAATGCAAAAAATAGCCGTAAAGTAGCATTAGCCATTGGACATTTTGAAAATCATGTAGATTCTCAACTTTTTATGGAACGTATTGAAGTCACAGAGTCACAGAGTGTTACGCCGATGATGTTTGCTTATCGTCTTTTTGAAAGAGCAAGAGCATCAATCAAACACATTGTTTTACCAGAGAGTAATGATGATCGAATATTGCGTGCTACGGAGATAGTGTTGCGTCGTGGTGCGGTGAAGATTACGCTACTTGGAGAGGAGCGTGAGATTTTGCATCGTAGTGCTACTTTGGGAATAGATCTTCATGATGTAACGATTGTTGATTGGCAACGTTCAGCACTCAAAGAGGAGTTTGCGATACGCTTTTATGAGTTGCGTAAAGAGAAGGGATTGACACTCGAAAAAGCACGTGACTCGATGAATCACTTGAGTTATTTTGCGACGATGATGGTTTATTGCGGATATGTTGATGGAATGGTTTCTGGAGCAATTCACACTACGCAAGAGACGATTCTTCCTGCACTTCAGGTTATCAAAACACGTCCTGATGTTTCATTGGTCTCGAGTGTATTTTTTATGTGTTTGGATACCAAAGTATTGGTGTATGGAGATTGTGCAATAAATCCTGATCCTAATGCTACCGAACTTGCTCAAATCGCAATTGCATCTGCTGATACTGCAAAAACTTTTGGGATAGAGCCTAAAGTAGCGATGCTCTCATACTCTACAGGCACATCTGGCAAAGGTGCGGAAGTAGAGAAGGTACGCGAAGCGACACGTTTGGTCAAAATAGCACGTCCAGATCTTAAAATTGATGGACCAATTCAGTACGATGCAGCAGTAGATAGTGTGGTTGCGGCTCAAAAACTTCCCGATTCACAAGTCGCAGGAGAGGCAAATGTGTTGATATTTCCTGATCTCAATACTGGCAACAACACCTACAAGGCTGTACAACGCTCATCGGGAGCCGTGGCGATAGGACCGATTTTGCAAGGACTTAACCGTCCTGTCAATGATCTAAGTCGTGGATGTTTGGTAGAAGATATTGTCAATACAGTAGTTATCACTGCGATTCAAGCCCAAAAGGAGAATAGATGAGCATTTTGGTACTCAACTGCGGAAGTTCGTCGATTAAATTCAAACTTTTTACCCAAACATGCGAAGTGTTGCATAGTGGATTGATAGAGAGAATCTTTGAAAAAGAGTTGGGGCGAGGTGTTATTGATGGAGTGTGTTTTTTTGAAGGTGAGATTGCAAATCATCATGTCGGAATGGAGAAGCTTTTTGAGCAGTTACGGCGTTGTGGTGCGATCACATCATACGATGATATTACGTTGGTGGCACATCGTGTAGTTCATGGTGGCGAACGGTTCACTGCACCGATATTGATCAATGAGACAGTGATTGAAGCCATAGAGCGACTTGTTCCTCTTGCACCTCTTCACAATCCCGCCAATCTTGAAGGTATCAAGGTCGCACAAGCAGTCGTTCCTAACGCCTCTCATATTGCTATATTTGACACCGCATTTCACCAAACTATGCCAAAACACGCCTATCGTTATGCGATACCTAAAGAGTTCTACACAAATAATGCTATTCGTCGCTATGGTTTCCATGGCACTTCTCATCGCTATATTGCAGAAAAAACAGCAGATTATCTCAATCGACCACTTGAAACTCTCAATTTCATTACATTGCATCTTGGCAATGGAGATAGTATATGTGCGATACGTAATGGAAAAAGTATCGATACTTCAATGGGATTTACGCCACTTGAAGGATTGATGATGGGAACAAGATCAGGTGATATAGATCCAGCGATTGTGTTTTACATGGAACACATATGCGGAATGGATATCAAAAGTATAGACCATACACTCAACCATAAAAGCGGACTCAAAGGGGTGTGTGGAGATAACGATATGCGACTCATTTTAGAGAGAGCAGAAGATGGCGATGATGATGCGATATTGGCAGTTGAGATGTTTGTTTATCGCATCCGAAAATATATCGGTGCGTATGCTGTTAGTTTGGGAAGTGTTGATGCGATTGTTTTTACAGGCGGTATTGGTGAACATTCGCAAAACATTCGATTTCGTGTTTGTGAAGGACTTGAAGATGTGCTTGGAGTTATCATTGGAGAGTCGCGAGAGAATGAAGGCGTCATTGCATTTGAGGCACCACAAAGTCGCATCGCACTGCTTGCGATCCCTACTGATGAAGAGTATCAGATGGCAAAAGAGAGTACGGTTTTGCTTTCTATTTAATTGGAGTTTAAGACATTGGTTTATAATGAGACTATCTCAGCAACAGGGATACAACAAAGAAAACTCAAATAAGGAAAAAGAGATGAACAAAGCAACACTCAAAACGATGGCAGTAGTTCTATTTGCAACAGCGACAGCTTACGGATTTGGTCCACAAGGTGGAGGCGAAATGCCAAAAATGATACAAAGAGACAAAGCCATGATGACACTTCAAGAGCTTGATCTTAGTAGCACGCAAAGAGAGCAACTTAAAGCCATGCGAAATGCAAATATGGCAGAGAAAAAAACACATCGTGCAGATCAACAACAAAAACGTGAAGAGGTGGCAAAAAGAAGACCGCTCATGACTCAATATATGAGTGCAACCGCTTTTGATAAAGAGGGATTCAAAAAAGCAATCAAAGAAGAGATAGCACAAAATCGTGCAATGATGGAAAAAAGAAGCGAAGAGATGATAGAGAGAAGAGCCAATCACCTTGAGCAGATTTTCAATATTCTAACACCAGAGCAGAGAGTCAAGTGGATTGCTCTTTCCGAAGACAATAGCACCAAATAGTTGATTATTTTCAGTTAAAAAGAGTCTCTTGAGGCTCTTTTTTAGTCTCAAAGTGCTTGTTTTGAGCTATGAGATGATGTTACCATTTTGTTACCATTTTGTTACCATTTTGTTACCATTTTGTTACCATTTTTTTGTACACTGTCGTTCGTAAATTAATTATATTAAGGACACAGTATGTTTAAAAATAATTTCACTTTCGGTTTGTCAATCGTTACATCTTCTGTTTTGGTGCTTTCAGGTTGTACGCCAACAGATGATCCAACAGCTACGCCAACTCCTACGGCTACTCCAACAGAGACTCCAACGCCAACTCCTACGGCTACTCCAACAGAGACTCCAACTCCAGCTCCAAGGGTTG
>DYPM01000013.1:21780-22984 GCA_020719895.1 Sulfurovum sp.
ACGCCAACTCCTACGGCTACTCCAACAGAGACTCCAACTCCAGCTCCAAGGGTTGCGACTTTAACAAGATTGGCTTCGTACAATACAGGACTTAGAGGCGGAAGCGAAATCGTTCAGTTCTGCAAAGACAGAAACATGACTGTAGTGACCAACGTAGTACAAAACAAAATTGATCTCATTGATATCACAAATCCATCTAATCTTGTTGTGACAGATATCAATATGAGCTCTTATGGCAATGGTATCCAATCTGTAGCGGTAAAAGGCAAAATTGCAGTAGCAGTCGATGTAAAAACAAACGATTACTACACCAATTTTGTGACACTTAAAGGCTGGGAGGCAATCAGCCTTGCAAGCAATAAAAATTGGTATGCGACCAACTATCAAGGTAAACCATACGCATATATCAATGGATTTGGTTCTACAAATAGCGAAGCCTCTAATGATTGGTTGGTTTCTCCTAAGATGACTTTTGGTGGTACACGAGTACTCTCTTTTGAGAATGCGACTAGATATACAGGTGGAGATTTTAAGCTTAAGATCTCGACAGATTACAACGGTAGCGTTTCTACTGCTACATGGACTGAAATTCCATTTACTAAATCAACAGGGAATTATGTGTTTGTAAACTCAGGCGATCTTGATCTTAGTGCTTACACAG
Organism: Sulfurovum sp.; assembly: GCA_020719895.1. Lineage (GTDB taxonomy): Bacteria > Campylobacterota > Campylobacteria > Campylobacterales > Sulfurovaceae > Sulfurovum. The sequence goes on from DYPM01000013.1 coordinate 22,442, forward strand.
GTCAAGTAAATATCGCATTCCACTACACTTCAACAAGTGGTGCAACGAACGAAGCAGCAGGATGGGAAATCACTAATCTAAGAGTGACCAATCAAAACACAGATGCACACGATAATGGTAAAGTAGTGATTTTTAACAACAATGGAACATTGCTTCATGAAGTAAAAGTAGGTGCACTTCCTGATATGGTGACTTTTACTGATGATGGTTCTAAAATCATTGTTGCTAATGAAGGTGAGCCAAATGATGCATATAGTGTAGACCCAATGGGTACTATCGGTATCATTACAGTTGCAGATGGTTCTTATAGAGAGCTTAACTTCCTCACACAGTCACTTACAAATGCAACAGACGGTACAGCAGTAAGACTCGGTGCAACACCAAGCAATGCGAAAGGTCAAGATATTGAGCCTGAGTATATCGCAGTCAAAGGCAACTATGCGTATGTCACACTTCAAGAGAACAACGCAATCGCAAAAGTGGATCTCACAACCAACACGCTTTCACTTGTCAAGTCTTTAGGTGCAAAAAGCTATGCGTCAG